>CAYJKW010000014.1:0-42879 GCA_964370765.1 uncultured Oscillospiraceae bacterium | reverse complement strand
GAAAAGCAAAACAACTGCAAAAAAGAGTATCACAATATTTTAGCGAAGGAGCAAAACCACCTAAAGTTCAAAAAATGGTTGCCGCTGTAGTAGACTTTGATACTATAGTTACGACCAGTGAGTTTGAAGCTTTAGTGCTTGAATGTAGCCAAATTAAGCTACACAGTCCTAAATACAACATTTTACTAAAGGATGATAAGGGTTATAGCTATATAAGAATTACTGACGAAGAATATCCACGTATTCAGGCAGTATTACAAAAAGAGAATGACGGTTCACGATATATAGGGCCTTATACTAGCTCGTTCGCGGTTAAAGAGATGGCCGAAACAGCTAATACCGCATTTAGGCTACCTATATGTAGCAGAGTGTTCCCAAGAGATTTTAGAAAGGCCCGCCCCTGCCTTAACCACCACATAGGGCGATGTATTGGTCTTTGCACCGGCACAATTTCAAAACAATCATATCAGGATCTTTTAGATAGAGCTGTAACACTTGTTACAAAGGGACAAAAGGAGCTACTGTCTATATTAGAATCAAAGATGCTACAGGAGGCTGAGGCACTTAGGTTTGAGAATGCTGCTGAAATTCGTAACCAGATAGATTCTATACGCCGTATGAACAAAGGGCAACGTGTTACACTGTCCGGCAAGCAGGAGCAGGATATTATATCGGTAGTATTTTATTCAAATCGCGCTGCAGTCGCAGTGCTGCGCTTTAGAGGTGGGCGTCTGTACGACAAAAAAGAATTTGTGTTTGAGGACCCCGATCCCTCTACACTGCGTGAAGAATTTTTGTTGCAATATTACGGTGGCGAGCTACCTATTCCTAAACGTATTGCAATAGATGAATCGTTTGAAGATTTTGAGCTAATTAAGCAGTTAATATGCGATATTAAAGGAACTAATGTTGAGATGGTAGTTCCACAAAAAGGAGAGCTGAAATCTCTGATAGAGATGGCAAGAATCAATGCTTCTGAACGACTAACAAGAGATGCAGGCCGCACCGGAAGGCTAGAGCGATTGCTGGACAACCTTGCCAAACTAATGTCTTTACCGGCTGCACCACAGCGTATCGAAGCATTTGACATTAGCAACTGGGGCGAGGGAAGTTCTGTTTCCGGCATGGTTGTTTTTCAGGATGCAAAACCATATAAATCTGCGTATAGAAGGTTTGCAATGAAGACCGTTACAGGTACGGATGATTATGCATCTATTAACGAGGTTGTAACACGCCGTATAGATAACTATATCCGAAAAACAGACGAGGAGTTTTCCAAACTACCTGATCTTGTGCTACTTGATGGTGGTCTTGGGCAACTTTCAGCGGCAAGAAAGGCCTCAATTGGAACTGATTTTGAGAACGTGCCTTTCTTTGGTATGGTCAAGGACAACCGACATCGTACCCGCGGGCTAATCTGTGAACAGGGTGAAATTGCATTATCTCCACACAAAGAACTGTTTGCTTTTATTACCCAAATTCAAGATGAGACACACCGATTTGCAATCTCCTACGAAAGAAAGCGAGCCAAGACAAAGAGCTATGCAAGCAACCTTGTAGGTATAGCCGGAGTGGGTACTGTGACCCAGAAAAAATTATTTTCAAAATTCAAAACTATTTCTAAGATTAAAAATGCTACAGAAGCTGAGCTTATATCGGCAGGAATAAACCAAAAGACAGCACAAAACATTGTAGCACATTTTAAAAAAGACAAAGGCGATAAATCATAAAAACAATCACCCTCATACTATGTCACATAGGACATGTCGAGGGTGATTGTTTTTTCTTGGCTATACTTATCCTTTACAGGCGGTAAATGCGACCCATCCATTCTTACAATCGGTCTGCTTTATCGTTAGCCCACACCTGGTAAGGGCAGCAGCGACCTCGTCGGCTCTCTCCTCAATTATCCCGCTGGATATAAATACCCCCTGCGCAGAAAGCAAAGGGACAATATCATCAGAGAGTGCTATAATAGCAGATGCGACTATATTAGCGCACACGACATCAAAGCTGCCCTGTACCGAATCGGCAAGATTTGCACAGATTATGCTAATACTTTTTGATACATCATTTAATACTGCATTACTTTTAGCTACCTCAACCGCTACACTATCAATGTCGACCGCCACTACCTCTTCCGCCCCTAGCTTTACTGCGGCAATGCCTAAAATTCCGCTTCCACAACCAACATCTAAAACCCTATCCCCTTTTTTCACCTTTTCTGCCAAAAGTTCAAGACAAAGCGATGTGGTCTCATGCCCACCATGTCCAAAAGCCATTCCCGGATCTAACCTTATCTTTATCTTATCGGTTTCGATATTCTCCCATTCCGGCACAACTGCAAATGGCCCGATGAATAGTGGATGATAATGTTGCTTCCAGCTGTTAGCAAAATCCTCCTCCGCAACAACATCCATTAAAAGTCTGTAGCTAATCCCCATGTCATCTAGGTGAAGCTGCAAGCTCTCCATCCCCGTATCCTCGCCTGCCGGTGTATAGCAGTGCATAATAATTTCGTCACGGTTCCTCTCTAAAAGCTCCTGCTCTATCAGGTCGCAGTGTGCAATAACCGGTACCTGCTGCTCAATATCGGCATAATCTTCTATATATATCCCCCCGGTATATAGCAATGCTATGCCCTCAGCTATCTCGGCATCGGATGGCGATAGCACAAATTTCCATTCTCTGTATTCCATATCTCCCCCTTTTTTTATTAAGTATAGCACAATTTTTATTTTTATGCTATACTTACCCATGCAGACATGTTTGCATATATATTTTTATGTTTTGGAGTTTTATGATTTATCTTGATAATGCTGCTACTACACCGGTATCTGCTGAAACTGCACAGCTTGTATCTACAATACTAACACAACATTACGCAAATCCATCGGCGGTATATAAACTCGGCATGGAAAGTGAAGATATTATCGATACAGCTAGACGGCAGCTTGGGATAGCACTTTCGGTTAAACCCGGGCGTATATTTTTTACATCGGGCGGCACCGAGTCTAATAACATTGGGCTTTCGGGACTATACTATGCACGCCGAGGATGGAGTAACAATATAGTAATGTCCGGCTACGAACACCCATCGGTATGGCGATGTATAGAGCACCTATCACAGCTTTTTGGTTTTGAAGTTCGACGTATAATGCCGTCATCAAAAGGCGTTATCGATCCACAGGCAGTCTTAGATGCAGTTGACAGCAAAACAGCATTGGTCACGGTAATGCAGGTAAATAATGAAACCGGATCCATATTTGATATCGCAGCAATTGCAGGCCGAATAAAGCAAAAAAATAGCCGCACAGCAATTTTTTGTGATGGGATTCAGGGATGTTTTAAGATACTCACCAATCTATCAGGCAACAATATTGACGGTTACTCGCTATCCGGTCATAAGTTTGGCGCCCCAAAAGGCGTAGGCGCCCTTTATTTACGAGAGGGTGTAAACTATGAACCTGCATCAAACGGCGGCGGCCAGGAGGGTGGAATTCGTTCTGGCACACCCAACATAGCATTTATTGCTGCACTCGGTAATATAGCTGAACAGATGTCTAAAACCATTTTGCAGCGTCATAAATATGTTACCAACATTAAGGATGTTTTTTTGAATAAACTTGATTCGCAAAAATTTGTAGTTAACAGCCCTGATGATTGCTCCCCCTACATAGTAAATATCTCTATAACCGGTGAAAAAAGTCCTGTTTTGCAGCGTGCATTAGATGACATGGGGATACTACTATCATCCGGTTCATCCTGTAGCAAGGGTGGCAGAAGCAGAACACTGGTTGCAATGTCTTTGCCTACCGATAGAATAGATTCCGCACTTCGCATCAGCTTTTCGGCCGGTATAACCGAACAGGACTGTATTAGGGCGGCTGAGGGCATTATGGAGGCAACTAAACGACTGATAAAGTGATAAACTTCTTACAAAAATGTTAGAAATCAATAAATACCTGATGATTTATGTTATAATGACTAAAATTTTGGAGGAATTTTATATGAAAAACACATGGATAACACCGGAACTAAAGGTAATAGAAATTTCAAGCACAACGGGAACTGTAGTTCCTAGCAATTGTACAGATGGTATCTACATGAACGACGAGCTAATGACTGAAATAGTATGCTCATAATCTTATTGTAACATCTACACCAATAGCAAAATAAAAACCCCTTTCATCCGTTGGATCAAATCCAACAGATGAAAGGGGTTTCTTTTTTGTAAGATTAGGCTTAAAGTTTTACGGTACAATAATATTTATCCACAATCCGTGCCGGATGATACGACATCTTCGAGGCACGAAGACCGGGATCATCCACATCATCCTCACGGTTTATAAAGTTAACTCCATCTACCGCAAACTCTCTTGCAAAGCTACGTACAATAAAAGGATAGCTACCGTGGTAGCTTAAATCTGCTTTCTCGATGTGCACAAATAATGTGTCTGCTACAACCTCGCCCACTGCAAAACTTACAATTTGATCATTCACTGTAATAAAAATTCCACACTGCTTTAGTTTGAAAAAATTATTAAGCACAAGTAGCGATGCATCATACTCATCAAAAAAAGATTGTGGCTTTTCTCTCGTATCCTTTTCAACAAAATCATGAAGAAACTCTATAACTCTTGCTATATTACTTTCATTAATATGATGTATGACAGGATCCGGATTTTCCTTTAAAAATCTATTTATATGATTACGTTGGCCGCCATATTTTCTACCGGCAAGGCCCTTAATATCCTCCGCGTTATAGATGTAATCACTCCATTTGCGCTTATATTCAAACTTGGCAGTCGGAAAAAGCTGCTTTAGTTCATCAAGATGGGTAGACGGTATACATATAAAGGTTATCTCATCGGAACAGCTAGGCACATAATCCTTAAAATAGCCCATTCCTTTTTTAAGGTTAACACCTACAGGTAGTAAAAACTCACATTTTTCTTCGTGTTTAATGCTTAAAAAAGCACAGTCGTCTATAAAGGCAACCTTACTGCTTAAATTGCTATTCCACATAAAAAGAATAGCAACAGAATACTCTGATATGCCATATGGTGTACGCTCAAAATACTCCTTAAGCTTTGACGCTTCATTAACATCCAATTGGGAAAAAGATAACATATACCCTCATAAACATTTTTTAGCAACACCACACGGTAGGTATGTGTGGTGTTGCCCTTTTCTAAATTATACACCCATAAAAAAAATTTGTCAAATAATTACATAGCTGCAACAGAATGTTTTTTATGTAATCTCATACGATCTGCAAGCATTGCTATGAACTCAGAATTTGTGGGTTTGCCCCTTAGGTTATGTATAGTATAACCAAAATAGTTATTTAGTAGCTCAACGTCTCCCCTGTCCCATGCAATCTCTATTGCATGTCGAATTGCACGCTCTACCCTGGAGGATGTGGTGTTATTCTTTTTCCCTATGGACGGATACAGCTGTTTGGTAACACATCCTATAAGCTCCTGATCCTCTGTAACCATCAATATTGCATCCCTCAAAAATTGGTAACCGCGTATATGTGCAGGTACTCCTATCTGATGTAGCATATCGGTTACCATCTGCTCATCGCTTACAACCTTACCTATCTCAAACATTTTAAGGCCTTTTTGTCTTGTCGGGCTTTTCACCCTTTCTACAAGTGCTTCCGGACTATAAGGTTTCAGGAAATAATAGGCGAAGCCTTCGTTCATTATCTCACGCTCTGCCAGCTCGTTTGTAAAACTTCCGGTTACATAAAAAGTTACCGGCCTACTTCCCCTGCTCTCATAACTTTGTTTTACAGCTATTGCATCCATTTCACTCATAAACGCATCAATCACTACAACATCAAAGTTGTTTTCAATAAGCTTATCCAGCACTGTTTTTCCGTTTTTCTCACAAAGTGTTAGCTCAATCCCCTCCCTTTTGAAAAGATTAGCACTATGTGATGTAATTTCGTTTTCTGGGTTTGTCATAAGCATTTTAATTTTCTGTTCCATTTTTCATTTCTCCACAACATTTTCGTATTTTGGCTAACTAATACACTACATATTGTTAGCTAATACCGATATATTACCATAATTTTCCAGTTAATGCAATAGTAAATGTAAAATTTTTCCATTTTTTTCACAGTAATCTTTCGACAGCATTTTATGACATATTGTATCAATATAAAAAGCCTTTTCTTCCCCATCAAAAAATGGTGCAACCCCTCATTAGGGATTACACCATTTTATATCTTTATAATTACCTACCCTTTATATCCGTTTGGGTTTTGGCTCTGCCAACGCCAGCTGTCGGCACACATCTCCTCTATTCCGAACGTAGCCTTCCAGCCAAGTTCATCTGATGCTTTTTTTGTATCAGCATAGCAGCTCGCTATATCTCCCGGTCGACGGGGCATAATTTTATAAGGAACAGCACGCCCACTTGCCTTCTCATATGCGGCAACAACATCTAATACCGAGTAACCGTTGCCGGTGCCAAGGTTACAGATGAACACGCCCTCTATCCCATCAAGCTTTTTAAGGGCGGCTATATGCCCTAGCGCAAGATCAACAACATGTATGTAGTCCCTAACTCCGGTACCATCTGCCGTATCATAGTCGTTACCAAACACCGAAAGACATTCAAGACGGCCTACTGCAACCTGTGCAATATAAGGAACAAGATTGTTAGGAATATCAGACGGATCCTCCCCTATTCTGCCACTTTTGTGTGCACCGATAGGATTAAAATATCTAAGAAGTGCAACCTTTAAGGTGGGATCAGCAATAGAGGCATCCCGTAAAATCTGCTCTGCCATCAGTTTTGTCTGACCATATGGATTTGTTGCCGATAGTGGAAAGTCCTCAGTAATCGGTACTGTTGCTGGGTTTCCGTACACCGTAGCCGAAGAGGAGAACACAATGCTTTTAACCCCATGATTTCTCATTCCATCTAAAAGGTTAAGGGTGGACATTAGGTTGTTTTTGTAATACTCTATTGGTTTTTTTACACTTTCACCCACAGCCTTATAAGCGGCAAACTGAATTACCGAATCTATTTCCGGATTATCTGCAAAAAGCTTGTTAACAACGTCCATGTCGGTCAGGTCACAGTTAACAAAGGTAAAATCTTTACCTGTTAGTTCTTTAATACGTCCAACGGCCTCCTCACAGGAGTTGTAAAGGTTATCCGCTACAACAATATCGTAGCCTGCGTTTAACAATTCTACCGATGTATGGCTACCGATATATCCGGCACCTCCAGCTACTAAAACAGCCACTTTTGTCCTCCATCTATTTTAATTATTAATAAAAATTATACCATAGCCCTAAGCTATGTGTCAACTTAATAAAGTACCCCTTTACAAAGTACACTAAATGCTGTATATTTAGATTATAAATTTCTTTTGTTAATATGCGGGGGCTTTATGATAAATGTATATCCACCAAAAAGACTTTGTGAAATCGATATTATTAACCTTGCAGCTCGTGACAAACCGGCCTTTGTCGCCTGGTGTGAAGAGAGCTATAAAAAAAGAATCGAGCATCTATGTGCTACAATTATTGCCGGAAGATTTAAGGTTGTTATGCTTACCGGTCCTTCATCATGTGGTAAAACTACTACCTCGTTACGTATAGCATCAAAGTTTCATTCAATGGGGGTTGAGTCACGTGTGATATCACTTGATAACTTCTTCCGTGCGCAGGAGGAGTACCCTACGTTACCGGATGGTACTAAAGATTTTGAAAGCATTGATACCATAGACATACCGGAGTTAACTCGCTGTATATCAGAGATACTTACAAATGGCGAAACCCAGCTTCCGATATATGATTTTATTGCCGGGGCACGCAGGACAGAACGTGAATCGTTTTCGATGAAGGATGGGATCGTTATAGTGGAGGGAATACATGCGTTAAACCCTTTAATAACTTCTAACTTTGCCGGAAATGATCTTTTCAAGGTATATTTAAGCATGAGAGAGGAATACTGTCTTAACGGAAAACGTTTATTGCCTACAATAGACATGCGGCTTGCACGTCGAATTGTAAGGGATAATCTTTTTCGTGGTTATCCACCAAAAAAGACCTTGGCTATCTGGAGCAATGTTTGTGACGGTGAGGTAAAGTACATTAAAGCATACAAACCGGAAGCAAACTACCTGTTAGATACAGCACACAGCTATGAGCCATGCCTCATTGCACCGATTTTAGACAGCATCGATGCAGACGAGTTGGATAATATAGATCATGCAAATCTATTTAATGCATTGCGCGAGCGATATAAATTGTTTTTGCATATCTTAAAGGAGGATATCCCGGCAGACTCTTTATTAAGAGAATTTGTTGGAGAATAGTTCGTATATCACTACATTAACATGCATAGTAATTATTAAGGAGGATTTATGTTTGATACAACTATCTTAATTGATGAATCGAAGAAGGTCTTAACCACAATAACCGATGCTGTTTCCGGCTGTGCAACTGCCGGAAAACAAAAGTTGGATATATTAGCACTTGAATCGGAACTGTCTAAGGCACAAAAACAACTCGGTGCGCTTGTATACAGCCTATACAAGACAGAGCAGGAGGATAGTGAGCTAACCAAACAGTATATCGATACAATAGACGATATAAATGAAAAAATAGAGCGTGCTAAAGCACTTTCAGAGCCTGTTACAAAGTATACGCGTCATTGTGGCGACTGTGGTCACCAACTTACAAGTAACGATATGTTTTGTTCAAAATGCGGGGTACGTCAGGGTTAATATATAAAGGCTTATTATTAAAAGGATGTGAATTATTTCACATCCTTTTTTTGTTTTATGGAGGTAGATTACACAGATGAGTAGAAAAAAATTTATTACCGGCGCATTTATTCTTTTTATCTCAACATTCGCAGTTAAGATAATAGGTGCGCTTTATCGCATACCTTTGACCGACATTTTAGGTGGTGAGGGTATGGGATATTACAGCACTGCATTTAATCTTTTCACCCCTGTTTATGCACTTTGCATCACCGGGTTACCCATAGCTATATCTCATCTCGTAGCAGGGGCTGTTGCATCGGGTGATGAAAAGCGTGTTGCCTCTATAACCCGTACTGCAATGTTAATATCAGTTATCATAGGCATTATCGGTACAATTTTACTTATCTCGGTTGCGGATCTTTTTGCAGAGATAGTCCACAACCCAGCCGCTGTGCCGGCGATCATCTGCCTATCTCCTACGCTACTTGTTAGTTCAGTATCATCTGTTTTGCGTGGTGCGACTCAAGGTAGGCAGAACATGGCACCAACTGCAATCTCACAGTTATGTGAGGCTATAATCAAACTTGTAGCCGGAATAGGGCTTGCGATTATAGTTTATGATCAACTGCTTAACCGCTATTACGACACCGGCTATGTACTTACTTACGTATATCCTACAACCGCGGAAGCTATCGATGCAATAATGCCACTTTGTGCTGCTGCATCACTTGCTGGCGTAACTATATCTAACTTTATAGGAACAATAATTTTATCATTTGTAGTTAAAAAAGGAGTAGCCCTTAACGGGCATCTCTCCCGTGGAATTGCCGCCGAGCTTTTGCGTATGGCATTGCCGGTAGCACTTTCTGCAGTCGTCATAAACCTTACCGCACTTATCGACCTCGCAACAATTATGCGTCATATTGAAGCTTTGCTTGTAGAAAAACCTCAAGAGCTTTATGCGGCTTATAAAGGGTTGCGCCTTGAGTTAATGGGAAGTGACCTTCCAAATTTTTTGTACGGTAGTTATACCGGTGTTGCTATGTCTGTTTTTCACCTTGTCCCATCACTTACGGTGGCACTTGGCATAAGTATTATGCCACTTGTGTCCGGTTATGCAAAGCAGAAAAATCTTCCCGGAACAATTAATGCCGTCGAAACAGCATTTCGATTTACTGTGCTACTTGCCGTACCGGCGGGTTTTGGTATAGCTGCCCTTGCCGGCCCAATACTTAACCTTTTATATCCTACCAGATTGCAGGAGGTTGCAATAGCTACCCCCATGTTAACTATTTTGGGATACTCGGCGATTCTTGTTGCAGTTCTTATTCCTATCAACACTGTTTTTCAGGCAATCGGACGCCCTGATCTACCGGTAAAACTAATGCTTGCCTCGGCAGCTGTAAAATTTGTGTTAAACCTGATCCTGGTTCCAATTCCCCAGATTAATATTCAGGGTGCTGCCTACTCCACCTTTTTTTGCTATCTGGTACTATTTGTACTTTCCGGTATTACGTTGTGTAGGAGATGTAAGATCACTGTGCCTATTGCCGATATCTTTTTTCGGGGACTTGGCGCCGGTGGTTTAAGCGCTATAGTAGCGTTTTTCACCCATAAATTTCTTATCGATAGTTTCGGTAATGGTTGGTCTTTATTGATTTGTGTTGTCGTTTCTGCCTTATTTCATCTAATTGTGCAGCTGTTTTTTGGAATTTTGCGCAAAAAAGATTTATTATTACTACCGTTCGTAAAAAATTTAGAAAAACCACTTGATTTTATCTTTAATATAAAGTAAAATAGAATTCGTGAATAAGTTAGATTTGAGGAATTTTGCCGCAAAATCATCCTACAATATTAATGATCTTATTACGCTTGTAAGGATTCTGCGTAATCCCACCTACGGTTGTAGCTGGGATAAAGAGCAGACACATCTTTCGGTTCGCCACAATTTTGTGGAAGAGGTGTATGAGGTTTTGGATGCTATAGATAGCGGAAGTAATGAGATGTTGTGCGAAGAACTTGGCGACACTCTATTACAGGTATGCCTACACACCGAAATGGAGTATGAAAAAGGCAGTTTCGATTTCGATGATATCTGTGACGGTATATGCAAAAAACTTATTTACAGGCACCCACACATTTTTTCCGATATAACGGCTGATTCTACCGAGGAGGTCTTAAACAACTGGGAACAGTTAAAGAGAGCCGAAAAGGGGCAGGGTAATACGGCTGATGCAATTGACGGAATAGCACGTTCGCTACCGGCACTTATGTACACAAAAAAACTTCAAAAAGTATTAGCAGTTAATCCGGATAACACTACAGCGATAAATCAAATTGAGATACAGCTGGATAAAATTAAGCACAATCTCACATCCGATAATGATTGTTATGATGATATCGGAAAGCTATTGTTTGATGTAGTAGCACTTTCAAGAGCAAAGGGATGCGACCCAGAGCTTGCACTTATGAATGCTACCCAGCAATTTTGGCAAACACATAAACACAAAGAAGATAAGTAAACTCGATTCACAGAGCGGTTAGCTCTTTGAAATATATTAAAATTAAGGAGATTATAAAATGACTAAAGTTGAATTAGCCGCTTGCGTTGCGGAAAAAACCGGCTTAACAAAAAAAGATGCCGAGAAGGCTACAAACGCAGTTCTTGAGGCTGTGTGTGAAGCATTAGTAAAGGGTGATAAAGTATCCTTAGTTGGTTTTGGTACCTTCGAAGTACGTGATCGTCCTGCTCGTACAGGTCTTAACCCACGTACAAAAGAAAAGATTGAAATTGCTGCTACAAAGGCTCCAGCTTTCAAGGCAGGTAAAGCACTTAAGGATGCTGTTAAATAATTTAGTCTAAAGGTTTAAGGACTTTATCAGCTGATCAAGTCCTTAAATTGTGGAGGAAATAGTGCGAATAGATAAATATCTCAAGGTTACAAGATTAATTAAAAGGCGTAGTGTTGCCAATGAGGTTGCCGATGTTGGCCGTATAACGGTTTGCGGTAAGGTTGTTAAAGCAAGCTATCAAGTTAAGGTTGATGATGTAATCGAGATTACCTTTGGAAATCGAAAGATTACCGTAAGGGTTGACAAGGTGGAAGATAATGTACGTAAAGATTCTGCACGTGAGATGTATACCATTCTTGGCGAGGACTATGTAACCTCTTAAATTAAAAATAATGCCGCTTATGCGGCAATATGCGCCCGTAGCTCAGGTGGATAGAGCAACTGCCTTCTAAGCAGTGGGTCGGGAGTTCGAGTCTCTCCGGGCGTGCCACTCGTCGTGAACTTTATTTAAGTTCTCGACGTTTTTTCTTTGAAAAAACATCGCTCACCCATTCCGTCAATCCTCGTTATTCCGTACAAAGGTACGCTCGGATTTTCTGTTCGGTTGCAAGCGCCCTCTCGACAAAAATCTATCGCTATCACCTTTGTACGGTTTGCGTTCGTTCCCAGCCAGTTGTTATCAATCAACTCCACATAATACTTTTAATTACACAACACAGCATGATGTTGGATCCAATTTAGTTTGGGTTCAGTGTCTTTTTTTTCGTATCCGGTTAAAGTTATGATAGCTTTTTCAACCTGTAACAGCGATTCGAAACATACTTTGTGCCATTCAACTGCCTGTCTTGTAATTTCGTCTTTTCTACAAGAAAGCAGCCGGGATTTTGGGATGGTACAATTTGCAAATTTTTTTAAAACGTAGTATAATCTTTTAGTTGATAAAAAACGAAGGAGGGATAATGAATTTTTCACCAAATAACCCTGATTTATTTGTTCTTGTGGCGATTGTAATTGCATTTGTAATTACACAGTCAATATTCTTTACCGTAAGGGCATGGCGCAGAGGAAAAAGCATCGGTATTTCGAGCAATACGATGAGGCGTGCTGTTGCCTCCAGTGCTGTATTTAGTATTGCACCGGCACTTTCTATACTGCTCGGCATATTTTCACTTTCAAAGTTTTTAGGGTTTGCCCTTCCTTGGCTTCGCCTTTCGGTACTTGGAGCCATTACATATGAGCTACCTGCCGCTTCTGCCGCTGCAGCCGCAACAGGCACAAGCATGAGCGAAACGGTTACCGACCCTTCGGTGTTTGCGGTTATAGCATGGGTTATGACACTCGGAATCATCCCAAGCCTAATTCTGGTTCCTATCTTCGGAAAAAAAATCGAGAGCGGCCTTATAAAACTAAAAAACAAGGACAGCCGCTGGGGCGGTATATTTATGGATGCGCTCTTTCTCGGAATGATATCGGCATTCCTCGGAATGATATTTGCCGATGTTGGTAAAGGACTTAGCGGATGGATACCGGTTTTTGTTATGCTTTCAAGCTCGTTGATTATGATTTTCTGCGGCTTATTTGTAAAAAAATATGAGATTAGATGGCTAAAGGATTTTGCAATGCCAATAAGCATGATAGGTTCCATGATACTTGCCATACCGATAACGGCTTTAGTTAATGCAGTAACAGTTTAAAAGGAGGGATAAGCAATGAAGAATAAATCCTATGAGGATGCTACACATTTTTATGGAAGAATATGGATGCTTTGTGCGTTTTTGCTGATAATTTCGGTTCCGATTTACATCTGCGTAAGGTACGACGCATGGCCACCGCTAACCTCGGTACTCTCAGGCCTATTAGGAGTTGCACCTATTTTCTGGACGGTTGCTGTTATCGAGGTAGTTACCTATGTTCCAATGCTCGGCGCTAGTGGCTCTTACCTAGGCTTTGTTACCGGTAACCTAACAAATTTAAAGTTGCCTGCCTCACTCGGTGCAATGGACTCCGCAAAGGTTAAACCGGGAACACCGGAGGGTGATGTTATCTCAACAATTGCAATCGGAGTTTCCTCTATAACCACCACAGTGGTATTAGCGATAGGCGTGCTTCTACTCGCACAGCTTGAACCATTGCTTCAATCCTCATTTTTAAAGCCTGCATTTGAAAGCATATTGCCCTCTTTGTTTGGCGGTCTTGCTGTTGTATTTATCTCTAAAAGTTGGAAAATAGCCATGGCTCCCATGATTTTTATGCTTGTTCTTTTTATTACTGTACCCTCGCTTGCCAGTTCGGTCTCGGTTTTTGTTCCGGTAGGCTCGCTAATTGCACTTGCCGCTGCAAGGATAATGTATAAAAAAGGAATAATATAAAGGGGTTTAGATATGTTGATAGCTGTTTTTGCAATCGTTGCTGCGCTTGTTTTAGTATTAGTCTTAAGAGCATTATTGTTTGTACCCGAGAAAAAGGACGTAGTACAGACAAAGACTGTTAAGGTTGATGGAGAAAAAGCCTGTGACAACCTTCGGGAGATGATTAGGTGTAGGACGGTATTAAACGGTGAAGATTATTCCGAGTTTGAAAAATTTAGGGCTCTATTGACCGAGCGATACCCCAATATTGCATCCGGCTGTGAGCGAAAACGTTTTGATAAAACCGCTGTGCTTTACAGGTGGCGAGGGAAAAGTGCCGAAAACCCCACTGTGCTTATGTCCCACTACGATGTTGTCCCGGCACAGCAGGAGCTGTGGTCGAGGGATGCTTTTGCCGCCGATCTTATCGATGATACAATCTGGGGGCGTGGTACCCTCGATACCAAGGCAACGCTCTGTGCCGTTATGGAGGCTACAGATAGACTGATTGCCGAGGGATTTGTTCCAGACAACGATATATATCTCGCCTTCTCAGGGGATGAAGAAATAGCTGGAAACGGCCAACCCTCAATTGTGGAATATTTAAAACAACAAAATGTTAGACCTGCACTTGTGTTGGACGAGGGTGGTGCCGTTATGTCCGGCGTTTTCCCAGGTGTAGCCGGAAAATCCGCACTTATCGGAATATCGGAAAAAGGTCAGCTCAACGTAAACTTCACGGTAAAATCTAAGGGTGGACATGCCTCCTCCCCTCCACGCAGAACACCGATTACCAACCTTGCAGAGGCGGTTATTGCAGTACAAAAACACCCATTTAAGTTCAGGCTAAACACTGCAACCCGCGCCATGTTTGATAAACTCGGAAGGCATTCGAGCTTTGGCTATAGGGTTATCTTTGCAAATCTGTGGTTGTTTTCGCCATTGCTTGACCTTTTCGGGCGTATGTCCGGAGGAAGTTTAAATGCACTGTTACGAACAAGCTGTGCATTTACCGTTATGAGGGGGAGCGATGCAAACAATGTAATTCCTCCTAAGGCTTCGATAACTGCTAATCTTCGCATTATAAACGGCGAAACAATACAGACGGTAACCGACCATCTGCAAAAGTGTGTTAGCAAACATGATGTGCAGATTGAGGTTATCGCCGGAGAAAATCCTTGCAAAATCTCAAAGATAAATGACAACGTGTGGAATAGGCTATGTGAAACTGTAACTGCCTGTTGGCCAGAGGCGGTTGTCGCACCCTATCTAATGTATGCGGCAAGCGACTCAAGGCATTATGCCGAGATTAGCGACAATGTGTATAGATTTTCGGTTATCGAGATGTCCAAGGAACAACTAAACAGCATTCACGGCAACGACGAATACATTACCCTACAGCAGTTGACAAGAATGGTTGAATTTTATCTTCGCCTCATTAAAGAGTGCTGATCAAAGGATTCTCAAAATTAATTGCCAAAATCACAATGGTGCTAATTGTCTATATTTTTTAATTGATGTTGTTTTTTTTAGTAATACATGCTATAATCAATGCAATAAAAAAACTTGAAAGGGGCAGTATGAAACGTTTTTTAGGCATTCTTATTGTTTGGATAATGGCCTGTTTGTTATTTATGTTTCTGTTCGGGGCACTTTTCTTTAACATCTATGGAATAGCGTTAGTGGTAGCATTTATTTTAACACTGTTTACCTTCTTTGTACTTAAGCTTTCTGACGAGATTGAGACTCTTCAGAAAAGAATTGAAAAGATAGAAAACGGTAACACCACCGAAAAAATTGATTAATCCACTTTTATGAGGTAAAATGATGAAAAAAATTATTCTACTCGGCCTTGTATCGGCATTAATACTTGTTTCCTGTACACAGCAGGAACAACCGGCTGAGGTAGCACCCTCCCCTACCGAGGAGAGTTCACAGCCGGCACAAACCACATCAGAACCTACATCGGAACCACAATCCACTGCCTCTGTATCAACAGCTGTACAGGATGAGGCTGTATTAATTCAAACTGCAACCATTACGGGCGGTGCACATGACTCCTCTGCAACAATAAATATATATAGCGATAACTCTGTAGAAGTACTTAACTTTAACTATGACGGCAGAGCACCGGATGTTTATATAGCAATTGGTAATATTGTAGATGGTGGCACCTTTGAAAAGGTTGCCCTAATAAGTGATAAAATTACAGTAGCGCAAGAGAACACCACCCTTGCGCTTGCTATAGAACCTAATGAAGTTTTTAATGCAGTATCTATCTACTGTGACCAATATTCAGACGATTTTGGCTCTATAGTTTTAACAGAGGTTACCCCTTAGTTTTCAATAGTAGCTCACTTAACTGCTGCCACTGCTGCATGGTCATCTTTTCCGCCCTTATATTCGGGTTGCCGGTTACCTCGGTAATAGCATCGGCAAGTTGTTCTTTGCCGTGTGTAAGGGCGGCATTTAGCGCGTTGACAAGGGTCTTTCTTCGCTGTTCAAAGCCACCTCTCACAACCCTAAAGAAAAACTTTTCGTCGCTTACAGGGTACTGTAATGGCTCTTGTGGCTCAAGCCTTATCACGCTTGAAGCCACCTTAGGCGGGGGGTAAAAGGAACCGCTTTGTACATCAAACAGCTTTTGTGGCTTGGTATAGTAGCTAACTGCTACTGTCACCGCGCCACTCTCCCTACTGCCAACCTCGGCACAAAGTCTGTCAGCTGCTTCCTTTTGCACCATAACCGTTACACTTTCAAATCCAAGTCTTTTTTCAAGTAGCATCATTATTATTGGACTTGTTATATAGTAGGGTAGATTTGCAACTACTGCAACAGGCATACCCTCAAACTCCTGCTGAATAAGCTGTGCAAGGTCTGTTTTCATGGCATCACAAAACTTAACTGTAAGGTTTTCGCAATGTGCAAGTGTCTTTTCATGTATCGGCTCCATTCGGCGGTCAATCTCAAGACTTACCACCTTTTTCGCCTCTGCCGAGAGGCATTCTGTCAGGGTACCTATTCCTGTACCTATTTCTAAAACACCATGATTGGATGTTATACCGGAATATTCAACTATTTTTGGACATAGCCCAGCATTTACAATAAAGTTTTGGCCATACCGTTTTGTTGGTGTAGCATTGTGTTCGTTGCATAGCTTTGCTATTGTACTGCGGTCAGTTAAATTATATTTTTTCATCGAAGGCTCCACTAAATGCATATGGTAAAAGTTTGTTAAGTGAAAAAGTTATTTGCTTTTCACTGCCAAGGGTATGTATTGGTATATCAGATGATGATGCAAACTCGCTTATCACCTGGCGGCATGAACCACAAGGCATGCAGCTACTGCCGGCATTACAATATACTGCCAATTCGGCAATCTGCCTACAGCCTTGTGATACCATATTAAATATTGCTGTACGTTCCGCGCAAACTGTTGAACCATATGCAGCATTTTCTATGTTGCAACCCGTGTATATCGTACCATCTGTGCCAAGTACAGCTGCACCTACCTTGAACCCTGAATATGGGCTATAGGCATTATCAGCAGCTTGTTGTGCCAATGATAAGAGCTTATTTTTCATTTTGTCCATAAAAACCTCTTGTAATTAATGGGAAAGTATTATAATATTTTAGTATAGAACTTTTTGGAGATGTGTTATGCGACGTGATAAAACCAACTATTATTTAGATATTGCGGAAACCGTATCGAAAAGAGGCACCTGTCTTCGCCGTAACTACGGTGCTATAATAGTAAAGAATGACAACATTATATCTACCGGATTTGCCGGTGCACCCCGTGGAAGAAAAAACTGTAGTGACTTAGGTGTCTGCCGCCGTCAGCGGCTAAATGTACCGCGTGGCCAGCGCTACGAACTATGTCGTAGTGTACATGCCGAGGCGAACGCTATAATAAGTGCATCAAGAGAGAGCATGTTAGGATCCATCCTATACCTTGTTGGCAAGGAAGCCAATGGTAGCTATGTAGAAAATGCAAGTAGCTGCTCTATGTGCAAGAGAATGATAATAAATGCAGGAATAAAAAAGGTTGTTATCCGTCTTGATGAGAACACATTTACTGCACTTGATGTTGACGAGGAGTGGGTAGAAAATGATGAAAGCCTTACTGATGAAGTAGGCTATTAATAAACCGGAACTTGTCTTGTTTTTGCAGCTGTTTTATTAAAACTAAACGTTACACAAACTGCAAGTAGGCCTATTGACATATAGGCAATATACTCAAGCATTGGCACCGTAAATACGGTGCCGTTTATTATGCCATTAATTACCTCGGCCGTACCGAGACATCCTGAAAATAAGAAACAAATCATTCCTGAAATCTGAACCATCACGCAGCTACCGTTTGAAAAATATAGATGCTTTATGTAGCTTGTAATAAACACAACTACCGACATTGGTATAAGCACACCAAGGACAGTTGAAACCCTGTCAGTCGAGCTAGCAGTCGATATAAAGTTGTTTATCATTATACCATAATAGTAGACCGACGCAAGTAGCGAAATAATTATTCCGCAGGTAAAAATTTTATCTATTTTAATAGATACTACAGAGCTTATAGTAAACCAAAGTCCGGTAAACAACATCATCGATGTTAATATAATCTGAATTGTGGAGATATGGCTGCTAAATAATATAGCGCTGATAAGCACTGCTATTGCAATATGTACAAGCCCTGTAATTAGCATCACTATGTATATTGTATATCTACTGGATAACGTGCGAATTTTACTATTAAAAAATACTGCTTGGACTACTATTAGCAATATTATTGCCAAAATCACAATGTATCTAACCGTAGAGTCAAGGTAGGTTGAAAAACCCTGTTCATCGGTGTAATAGATTAAGTCAAAAAATCTAAGTACACCGGCAGCTATACATATTAATACTATTATTATCAAAGTAATATATTTCATTAAATGCCTCAAGGTAATATATGAATATCGTAGTGCATAATCTTATAGAAAGCGAAAAACAAAGAACACGGAAAGAGGAAACGATGAAGAAGATAATAGCTTTACTGCTCTTTTTTGCAACTGTAAGTTTTTTAGCCCCTTACTCATGGATGTTGCTCTTTGATGCATACAGCGGCGATGGAACTACTACACCTGTCACAAGTTCACAGTCTACCTCTATTGCACCTAACCCGGAAGATGCATCTACTGACGAATCTGAACCTCCTGCACAGGCAACTGTAATACGACATGATGAATTTACAATATACCTAACCGATCAAAACAACGTTATGACAATTCCTGTAAAGGACTATTTAATAGGCGCTGTTGCTGTAGAAATGTCCCTTTCTTATCCTGTAGAAGCAATAAAAGCTCAGATAGTTGCAGCTTATAGCTATGCAGTAGCACGTTCAGAAAACAAAGATTCGTCCGATACCCCTATGAACGCTGATTTCTCTGCCACCCCCTCAAGCTACCAAGGTTTTGCTACAAAGGACGAACTTGTCCACCTGTGGGGCGATAGCTACGATTCAAATTATAGCTATATAGGTGGTATAGTGGATGTTGTATTAGGTGAAACGATACTATACGAGGGCAACCCTGCACTAAGTTGCTACTTTCCGTTATCTAATGGAAAAACACTACCCAGCAAATCTGTTTTTGATGTCCCTCTACCATACCTTGTGTCGGTAGAATCTCCTTATGATATGCATTCGCCTGAATATGAGCAAAAAATTACATTTACGGCTCAACAGATATACGATGTATTAGTTGTTGCATATCCTGAAATTAAGCTTACAGGAGAGCCTATTGACTGGTTTAGTGGTGCGAGCTATGATGACTATGGATATCTTATCGATATATCTGCAGGAGGAGTTAAGATAACATCTGAAGAGCTACGTAGCTCTCTCGGGTTACGCTCCACCTCCATGCAGATAGAGTATACCGACGAAGTATTTATCTTCACCACCCAAGGTATAGGTCATGGTGTAGGAATGTCACAGTACGGTGCAAAGATGCTTGCAGAGAACGGTTACAACTATAAAGAGATACTTGGTTTTTACTACCCTAATACCACTGTCGGACAATTTTAGTTTAATACCGCCTTTAGGTTTGCTACCTCCTGTGTAGCTAGTGCCTCACTACTTCTAAATAGGCTGTCGTAGCGGTATAATGCGAATCCGGAAACACCAGATATATTGCGCAACGCCTCTACCTGCCTTGCAATATTACCGCCTGTACTCCACTCAGATTGGTCGTTAGCGCCCCCATCACCAATGCCTATCCTGTAAGCTCCAAGACCAATATACAACGATACCGACGGCGCTCTTGGATATGAGGCCCACTGGTTTGTTAGGCCTACGAATTGGTAATCTGTACGCCCTGAGGCGGTAAGGTAATCGAACCCCCAGTATAGCTGTGGCATTATATAGTCAACATAACCCGGCGTTGATAACCATAAATTCACATCACTGTACTGAGTATTGTAGTTGTTGTCATTGTTACCCTGCGGAGATATTCCGAATACTACTGAAGGGTCGGCTGCTTTTACTGATGCGTAAACCTTTTTAACAAGCGAGTTTACATTTTCTCTTCGCCATGCGGCAAGATCCTTCCCTGCCCCAAGTTTTGAGTATGCTATACTATCAAAGGTCGCATCTGTCGTTGGGTAAAAATAGTCATCAAACTGTATACCGTCCACATCATATCTATTTATTATCTCAACAACACCCGACACAATTAAATCCTGGACCTCAGGGTAGGCAGGGTTATAGTATATTCCACCGTTAAAGCTTACTGCATAATCCTTTGTTGCTGTATTATTCATATATTTTACTGCCGGATTACCGGAGGATAGTGAAGCCGGTTTACTGCTACTAAGCTGCACACGATATGGATTTACCCAGGCCTCGATGCGCATTCCCCTTTCGTGGGTAAGGTCAATCATTACCTGCAGTGGGTCGTAGGGTAGCGTAGCACCCTGTGTTCCAGTTACAAGATGACTTGTGGGAAATATATCAGAATTGTAAAGTGCATCCCCAAACGGCCTAACATGAAAGATAACCGTATTAATACCGGTATTCACACAGTTATCAAGCATGGTCACCATAGCAGAGGTAAAACTCTGCTGGGTTGACATGTCTACGCCCTCTAACTCAAGGTAAGATATCCACACTGCCCTGTATTCTGATGAATTTGTAACCGTAACAGGGGCCGGTAGCTGTTCTTCTGATTCTGAAGTAGATACGCCGTCCGAACTCGACTCCTGTGGCTGTGAACTATCCGTTTTTGAGCTGCTTGATGCTACCACCTCTGTCGACACAGATATAGCAGCACTTGATACCTCCGGTGAACTATCCGGCTCGGCGATAACGGCAACCGTTGAAGATGTTGTTGAATTTGAGGAAACAGCTTCATCTTGTGAGGAACTAAACATTAACACCCCTACAGTCCCAAGGCCTACCACAAGCAGTAACCCGGATATAATATATGCGACCATCTTGGTGATTGATCGGTTTTTCATCCTTCTATATTTCATCTGTTTTATCCGTTTCTATACCTTGTTATTCTACCATAAACCACCGCCACAGTCAACCGTAGCGGTGGTACAATATATCGACATGTTATTTTAAATCGGTAAATGCAATATACTCTCCATCTCTTATCGCTTCAATATGAATGTGGGGTTCATCTGCAAGCTCTGAAGGCACCTCTCCTACCCTACCGATAATCTCTCCTGAACGTAGTTGTTGACCTGTTTGTACTGCTATTTCGTGGTTTAATCCTGCATACCGCACTATAACCCCCTCGGTATCTATCTCTACAACACCACCCCAAAGGTCATCTATCTCAATAGTTACGACCTCACCACCAATGGCAGCCATTACCGGTGTATCTAATGCTGCAGCTATATCAATTCCGTTATGGGTACGCCAATCATTCATCGTCTCGTTATAGACAAGCTCATTGTCACTAAAGTTATTAATTATCTGCCCTGCTACCGGCATAGTAAAGGTAGCAGCTTCAACAGTGACTGGTTGCGGTTCAGCTTGGACTGGTTCGGGCTGTGGTATCGATTCTGACGGAACGTCTACCGGGACGACTGTCTCCTCTGCCTGAACTATATCTTCCTGCTCCTGTGCTGTTGATGAAGACGAAGCGACTTGCGCATCTGTTTGAGGTTCCTCTATCGGAACATCGCTTTGTGGATTATCTACCTGTGTACCTATGTCATTATTGCCGGCAATCGAATTACTCAATATTTCTTCATCTTGTGATACAAAGTAATCCATCAACGTCTCGACCGCCAGATATGATGATACGGCAGCCGCAATAACGCACATTACCAATACAATGTAAAAACCCTTTGATTTAAAATATCCTGTTACTCCATTCTTGTTTTGATTCATAAAATCCACCTTTCCTGCGTTGTACTTTGTAGTGTAGTCAGAAAAGGTGGATTTATTCATGCCCTATTTAGTTTTTATTAAATTACCATCAGTACCGCTTAATCAGTACTACAAATACAGTTATAACTAACCATACCGCCTGATATGCAAGTATTATAGCACCGTGCATATTGTGAAGACCCGAAGTTACCGATAAAACCACGGTCATTATTAAACTTAGAACTACCGTGACTACCTCCAACATAGCTGCCATTCGCTCTGCTGATTCTGCTGCGGACGCAGCCCTTAGTCCGCCAATAAAAGAGGAGAAACTACCAAAGTGAGTCATAAGTCCTTCGCTTTCCGGAAGATAGTTCGTATAGCGCTGTGCTATCTCCTCCTCCTTGCCGTTAAGAACCTTTACATTCTCAAGCGATATTTCAAACTTTTGTGAAACTAGTTCACTTGTAATATTAAAGTCATCTGAACGTATTAGGAGCGACACTTCACTCTGCCTAAGGATATTAAGTGTAGTTGATATCTCCTCGTCAGCTACATAGGAAACAAGGAACATACAGTACAAATTGCCTGATACAGCAAGGTAGATCACACTGCGCTCCGAGCGTGAATATCTACTTTCAAAATCCATGGATGGTAACGGAATATTATGTTTTTCCATCATTTCTCGATTACCGATATTTATTCTCTTGCCGTCTACCCATGCAGTAAAACCATACCCGACCTCATTGGTCAACGATTCCACCTCGAACAACATTTCGGTTTTGCCCTCAATCATCGAAAGGAATATATCACGCAGGGTGTTGCAGGCATTTGTTAATACGCTTGCTGCGTATAAAATTGCAAGGTCAACCCTTTGCTCCTTGTTGAATGTTTTTATTGCGTGTAATCTAACAGTTGTAGGTGGAAAAATATCATGTGCATTTAACATTACGGCTGTTGTTTTTCCTATACCCTCAATCGCCTCCCATCCGGGTATTATAGCACCCACGCGTGAAGCACTTTTGTTCATAAATACTGTTGGCAGAACCTGCACAAAAATTGCCGCTAATGGGGCGGAGATAACAAGTACAGCCGTAAAAACTGTTATTGTTCTTATTAAGTTTGCATCCGAAAGGAAATAGGTCATCAGCGAGCATGCAATAGCAACAAAAAAAAGTATTAACCCAAAGCGTTTACCATTTTTATCGCTACTATGCGGACTAAAGCTTTGACGTAAAAAATTCTTAACAAGAGCTGTAGGGCGTGAGAGCATAAGCTCGGGGTATTCTTCCTTTATTCCTGAGGTAAGCTTTAGTACAGCCTCCCTGTTATTGACCAGATAGGCCGCCGAATGGTCATAGCCCTCGCTTGCGATAGAAAAGTTATCCGTTATCCCTTGCATCTGTAACCAACGCCCCAAGGCATTTACAGAATATGCCAGCATCGCAAAGGGAGCAAAAATTGTCACATCCTGTGCGATAGCTGATGAAGATGTTATTGCTAAAACAGCAATCTGTGTAATTGCACCAAACATTGATAAGAATACAAAGCTATCCTGTGTGGGAATAGTAAATAGCCCGGTAAATCCACGGCCAAATGTGGGAAATGCCGCTATTATGTTGACAATCATTAAGGATATGAGGGCAATATACAGTGTTGTATTGGAGTTAGCACCTTCAAATATTGGTGGTAATGGCATTACATATATTAGCGAAGCGGAAAGGTATGCTACAGCAGCTGTAAGAATTACCGTTATTATAAATCTAAATGCTGCTAGGCGACGCATCTTTTTTAGATCTTCCAATATACCTGCTGCATCGGTAAGTTCATTATAATCATCAACAACTACCTCCTGCACCGGCTCCTCGATAAATGATTCGCCTTCCTCGCTTGGTGTTACAAATGATTCAGATTTTGGAAAATCACCAGTATTAATACTGGTTGTATTGAAATAGTTACGTGGACGGTTACGCTTCTTTTTAGTGGGACTTTTAAGCATATCCTTATCAACAGCAACAGTCGAGCTAAAGAACTGGTAAAATCTCTCGTTGTCAAAATCCTCAACCCTAATTGATCCGGTTCTGGTGCTTACCGAACCTGTATCTGTTATAGTGATATCGTCATCCGATATGGCTGATGATTTTGTACTATCACCCTCCATAGCATCCATCTGTTTTTCAAGTTCTAAAAGATCTTTTACAGTAGGCTTCGCAACCTCCTTTGTAATAACCTTTTCTTTTGGAATATATGTAGTTGTGCTACGCCTTTTTTTCTGAACAGCAGGTGCAGGCGGAGTAAACGTCTCGCTTATTACCGGTGTAGCAACAGGCTTTTCAATCAATGGCTCTACCACTATCGGTTTCTCCGGTTCTATATCCGCTGCAACCGGAGGTGCTTGGAGTTTTGGTGCCGTTACGACCGGCTGTATAGGTGTAGCAGGTTGAGCAGGCTTTGGTTGCGCCATATTAACCTGTATCGGTTTTGGCTCAACTGTAGGCGTAGGTATAGAAGGCTTAACGCTTGGTTTACCGGGTCGCTCAAGCGAATTTAACAGTCCGGTAACTACACCGTGACCTTTATTGTTAGCCGGTGGTGGTATAGGTATTTCCTTTACTGGTGGCTTTTCACCAAAAACAGGACCACTTGGCTTTGGCCTTTGGGTCGTCTCTAGCTTTACTGCCGGTGGGGTTGTAAAGGCAATATCCGGATCCTCTTCATACTGCGGGGAAAACACAGGCTTATAAGGAGTTTTACCAGCAGAACTTTTTAATGTATCTGACTGCTGTGAAAACTCTTCCTGCTTTTTTTTACGAACCTGATTTAATATATCCTCAATACTGCCATCCTGCTTCTTGAAATTATCCTGCACCACTTCACCTCTTAAAGCTGTTTATATAGATTATAAACGTTTCATCTTTTGTAATATAATTCCGGCTGCTACCGATACATTTAAGCTGTCAATCGTGTCATCCTTGCGCTGTTCGATTGATATATGTCCATCACACAGCTTTTTAATAAGCGGAGAAACACCCTTTCCCTCGCTACCCATGACAAGAGCTATCTTGCCAGAGGGATCCATCTGCTCTACTGTGTTGCCCTGCGAATCTGCTGCATAGACAAACACCATATTTTCCTTTAAGCGACGTACTGCTTCGCCCATATTAGAAACCCTTACTATAGGGGTTTTTAGTGCGGCACCGGCCGAAGCCTTTATTGCAGTCGGGGTTACAGAGCAGCCTCCACGCTTACCAATAACCACTGCAGTCACCCCAAAAAGATATGCTGTACGAATCATCGCACCAAGGTTATGTGGGTCATTAATCTCGTCTAGAAGAAGAAATGTTGCATTTTCTGTCTCCGTTGCAAATGTTTCAAGGTCACCTAATGAAAGATACTCTATCTCCGCAGCAGTAGCTATAACTCCCTGATGCTTATTTCCACCAACCATAAAATCCATCTTTTGAACCGGAAGATATTTTACAACCGCAGCTTTTTCTTTTGCGAGAGCCTCGAAAAATGAAGCTGTTCTACGCTCCATCGAATTAGAAATATAAAGGGTATCAACTGTGTCGTTACCTTTTAATAATGTCTCTACAGAGTTTTTTCCGAATATATAATCGGTATTTATCAAGTTTCACCTATTAATAGAAAAATACATATATAGATATATTAGCACGTTTTTAATCAAATTTCCACTAAATATGAAAAAAAATTAAAAAACATAGTCAATTTCTTACAAACTGCTATTGTTGACAAGCACATACTTTTTATGTTATATATTATGCTAACAGTTATTGTAAATAAGTTACTACACTATGGGGCCATGCGATATAGAACAAGCACGTGCAAAAAAGTCCTGCTTTTTTGTATATGGATAAACCACTATTAAAGGGGCTGTATCGGTGCATTACATAATAATAGGATAGACATTGGCTAATAACATACGCAAACTGATCTTTAGCGATTTTTAGGATTATTTTTTAGTAAGTTGGGAGATTGTCTACAGGCATAAACATTTTTTACTTAAAGGGTAAATTATCATGACAAAAGTATTGTTAATTGTAGCGGTTATTATCGGGGCGGCAATATTACAGTTTTATCTTTCAAGTGGTAGGGATAAACTACCGGGGTTTATATTGCCAGCCATCTGTGTAATCTTTTCTATCGTAAATTTATTGAATGTTCCACTTAACTCAAACCAATCGCTTGCAGAGCAGATTGCATCGGCCGAACATACTGCAGAAAATCCTGCTACCGAAAAGCAAGAACACAACAATGAGCAAACTGCATTTAATGTTATTACAACAATAATTCTATATAATATTCCGACAGTAATCTTATTGGTTATCTATCTCTTTTGTAAAACAAGAAACAGCAAAAAACATAACAAGAAAAAAACTACTCTTGGCTTTCGCTAAGAGTAGTTTTTTGATAGTTTATAATGTATTTTGCAGTCTGTATCTAACCTATTTATCTATATTAATGACCCACTTCATCCAATTTTAAAGATATATTTTTGATCTGTACTGTGTTCCTCTGTGAGTAAATTCAGCCGCTAAACATACATTTTATATCCGTTATTTTAAAGAGCTAAAAAGTAAACTTTGAAAACGAACAATGTAACTATCTGATATCCTACTAAAGCTGATATACGATTACATATACACATTTACCAGCTAATCTTATCTCACCTGTGAGGGAAAATGCTCTATTACCAAATATATCTGATGTCAATAGTTCTTTTGTTCCTATGTAATCATTAAAGCATTTTTTGTTAAGATACAGTCTTATAAGTATTACCATTATATTCAATTTTATACAATGCATATAATCGCTTAATAAGTATAAACTTAAGGTTTTAAGCGGTATCCACCGGAAATGATATTGATGCTACCGATATAAATCACAGTACCGGTAAACTATTCTAATACACCTCACCTATAGTTATTGTAAGACTATAGCAGTCTTTTCTTATATTAATGGTCGACAACCAACTTTTGGTTGAGTGGTAAATATCTAATATCCCATTCGTTATACGTTATCTGTTACGAATTATTCTGCACCACGGTTTTGACCGTTTGCTACCCGTATATAACATTAAATTGATTGTGTATTCGGCACTTTGCCGTAGTGTTGAGCTAAATATCACTAAGCTCATAAATAACTTGCAGATTTTTCACCTTTGCTATCTGCACACAATCCATCATCCTTACCTAATTGCTTATTTTGTTTTAGGCATACGGGTAACCAAACTAGATATCTCTGTAAGCGTATCCATTGGACTCACCCCTTTCAAGTTGAAACGATACCTGCACAAGGCCAAGTTTTATTCGTCAATCTGCATATATATTTTCCTTGTGATGTCTATATTATACCACATATTTACAACATGTCAAGATGCTAGAAGTTAAAAGAATTGCTAATATTTTTGTGTATAAGTACAACTATACTTTAACAATTACGCTGTAGCATTAACAAAAACCCAGCAAACTCCATATTATTGATTAGTGTAACTATTTAAATAAGGAGGAGCATGACTTTTTGTATACTAGGCAACGACGATAGACAGTTGCATCTTACAAAATTATTAATTGAAAAAAACATCAAGGTTTTACCGCACGATATGGCTAAACTAGCAGACATTTTGATTTTCCCTACCCCACTACGCAAAGAAGATGAGTTGTTTAGATCTGTCGTTAAGCAAGGGTATCCAGGAATTGTGTTTGCCGGAGCTATTTCAGCAGAACAACGGGCCATCGGCAAGGATTTACGGCTATATGACTATGCGGCAGACGAGGTTTTTGCCCTGCAAAATGCTCTACCATCTGCCGAGGGTGCACTTTATTGCATAATGAAAAGGCAAAAAAAAGTTCTACAGGGTAGTAATATTGCGATACTTGGGTATGGACGTATAGCTAAGCTACTTTCACAGATGTTAAAATCGCTTAATTGTAACGTTGATATATTTTCAAGAAAAGCATCATCTCAAGCTGAGGCAGCATCCAACGGTTATATCAGTCTTCCTCTTTGTGAACTTAAACACAATGTTTCAGATGTTGACATACTTGTAAATACTATACCTGCTCCTATAGTCGATAAAGATATTTTATCCGGTGCAAATCCTGATATCTATCTTTTAGATCTCGCATCTGCTCCGGGCGGTATAAAGAAAAATGATGCCGAACTATGTAAACTTAGTGTAGACTGGGTTCCCGGATTACCAGCGATTTACAGTCCACATACAGCTGCCGAATATGTAATAAATTCCATAGAAAAAATTTTAGGGGGTAATATATGCACAACAAAAAAATAGCGGTTGCTATCTGCGCAAGTTTTTGCAACTTTGAAAGAGTTTTTAATGAATTTAAAAAGCTTAAAGAAAACGGTGTTTCTTTAAGCTTTATAATGTCTGGTAATGCTGCAAACACAGATACCCGGTTTGGAACATCAGGGCATTGGAAAAAGGCATTTTCTGAACTATCGGATAATGAACTTATTACAACAATAGCATCGGCTGAACCAATTGGCCCAAAAAAAATGTTTGATATACTAGTAGTGTGCCCCTGCACCGGAAATACACTCGCAAAGCTTTCTAACGGTATTACTGACACACCGGTAACTATGGCTGTAAAAAGCCAGTTGCGAGGTGGACGACCTGTTGTATTGGCTATAGCCACTAATGACGGACTTTCGGCATCAGCCCAAAACATCGGAAAGCTTCTTAATACTAAAAACTATTATTTTGTGCCATTTTCTCAGGACGACCCTTATCAAAAGCCCAGTAGCCTAATCTGTGATTTTAACAGGTTAACTGACACAATAGAGGTTGCACTTGCAGGCAAACAGGTGAAACCAATTATTATCTAGTATTATGGCCAAACATGCTATTGCCCCATTATGCTATTGTATGTTTTTAACGAATTCTCATAATCAATAAGCTGATCATCTTTAAGGTCATCCGGTAATATGCGTGTAGTTATAATGAACTCATCATAAAAATCACTGTATTGGGTAGCAGTGATATCGTCTGAAAATTCAGTAGGTTGTGATGTTAACCCCGTTTCGCTAAGATAAACACCGGCATCCTGTTGCGACACCGCCAACATTGTAGCATCCGACACATCTGAAAAAAGCTTATAAGCCTCCTGTGACTCGTCATAATTGTCAGTTAAAAATATTGTAGATGTCATTGAACTCAAATCAGCAGATAGCTTTGTAACAGCTGCCATCTGCATATTAGGATCAGCGGTTTCAGCACCCTCTCCTATTACTGGGTTATATAAATTAAGGTAAACCAATACCTGCCCATCCCCGTTGTAATCCTCACAATGCTGCGTAAAATCATTCGTTAGTGCATCCATAACCTCGTTTGATATATATTGCTGCTCTGTTAATATTGCAATATTAAGATCCGGCTTTACGTTTGTAGTTATCTCATAGACAAAATATCCAACAAAAGCTAATACAGCAATAACTACAAATATTTTAAATCGATTATAGTACCAAAAATCTTTTACTCTATCCTTTTTTGTGCTTTCTATATGCTGTTGCGGTGGAATATCCTCCTTTACCATATCTCTGAACGCATTGCTTGGCATTCTTGTTCCTCCTAAACTAAATAATGTTTAATATATTATCTATAAATTATGTTTAAAGTATGATAGTAAGACAAATATAAAAAGGCTGTCGATATTCGGCAGCCTTTTAGTATTAAATTTTTGCCATCTATTAGCTAAGGATATTAATCAGAATACCTGCTGCAACAGCAGAGCCGATAACACCAGCAACGTTTGGTCCCATTGCATGCATTAATAGGAAGTTTTGTGGATCTTCATCCTGACCAACCTTTTGTGCAACACGTGCTGCCATCGGAACAGCCGAAACGCCTGCAGCACCGATAAGTGGATTAACTTTACCGCCTGTTGCTTTGCACATAATTTTACCAAATAAAATACCACTGGCTGTACCTATACAGAAAGCAACAAGTCCGAGTGCAACAATTTTCAAGGAGTCGGCAGTTAAAAAGTTTGACGCTTTTGTTGTGGAACCAACAGATATGCCTAAGAAAATTGTAACAATATTCATTAGCTCATTTCCTGCTGTCTTATTAATACGCTCTACAACACCGGATTCACGGAATAGGTTACCAAGCATCAACATGCCTACAAGCGGCGCAGCCGATGGAAGTAGTAGTGAGATGATAATTGTACAGATAATCGGGAAAAGAATCTTCTCTCTTTTAGAAACTACACGAAGCTGTTCCATTCTGATAGAACGTTCTTCTTTGGTGGTTAAAGCCTTCATAATAGGCGGCTGAATTATCGGTACCAAAGCCATGTAGGAGTATGCTGCAACAGCAACAGCACCAAGTAGTTCGGGCGCCAATATACCGGTTGTATATATAGCGGTTGGGCCGTCAGCACCGCCGATGATAGCAATTGAACCAGCTTCGTTTGGCGCAAAACCAAGGAAAACAGCACCTAAATAGGTAATGAAAATACCAACCTGAGCAGCTGCACCTAACAATAAGCTTTTTGGATTTGCAAGTAACGGTCCAAAATCGGTCATCGTACCGATTCCAAGGAAGATAAGTGGAGGATAAATTCCAAGCTTAATCCCCTGATATAGATAGTAAAGTAAACCACCAATTTCACCTTCTGCAGCAGGAGCGGCATCACTGGAAAGGCCTGCAAGCGGTAGGTTTGCTAATAACATACCGAAAGCGATCGGTAGTAATAGTAGGGGTTCAAACTTCTTTGCGATAGCAAGCCACATAAGAAAACATGCAACAACTATCATTACTAGAGATAACGGTTCTTCGGCCAAAGCCACAAAACCGGAGTTCTCGATTATTGATTGTATTGTTTGAAAAAATTCTTGCATATTAATAAGCCCTCTCTATTAAACTTGTTGGAGATACGATAGTATCGAAGACTGCTTCCATGCATTTACTGCATTACCGTTTGAAGTTGTTTTTGCCTGTTGTTTTTTTATAGATACAACTGTTCCGCCACCCATAGCAGCAACAGCCGCAGCAATTACAGCAACTACTTCGGTATCATCGGATACAACCTTTTCAACTACTTTAGTAGATGTAGGGGCTGCTACCGGTGCAGGAGCAACAGGAGTCGTTTCCGGCTCTTTATGCAACGCTTTCATAATTGAACCAAATATTGCTATAAGGGCTGTTAGCAATAAAAGGGTAAAAAATACTAATAAGATACCTGTCAGTACAACTGTGAGGACCGAAGGTGCTTCCATATTACCTCCAAAAAGAATATATTACGAATATGCTAAGTAAAACCCGCATCAACTATTATACAATAAAATATTCATTTTTTCAACTGTTATTTATAAAATATTTTAAAATATATCTTTCTACGGATCGGGATATAACATAGCTTAGCTAATTTCCAGACTTGCGATGCCATTAAGTTTAAGCGATGCTTTATTGCCTGCTAATAGTTCATAATAGCCTGCGCTTGCAATCATCTCAGCATTATCTCCGCAAAGCTTTAATGATGGGCTATAAAAAGACTTATCGGCTTGTCTACAATCTTTTTCTATCTGCTCTCGCAACATTATATTTGCCGCAACCCCCCCTGCAATACAAATGGTATCACAGTTAAATTTTTTAGCTGCAAGCCTTAATTTAGACGCTAAAATTTCTACCGTTTTTGCCTGAAAGCAGGCTGCAAGTGAATTTGCGTCTACCACTCCACCCTTCATCTCAATATTGTTTTTTAGATTCATTACAGCGGTCTTAAGTCCGGAAAAGCTAACATCAAACTCCCCGGCCGCTTTTGGAGTAGGTAAGGTGTACATTGTAGGATCCCCTTGAAGTGCTGCCTTCGCAACTGCAGGGCCACCTGGGTAACCAAGTCCAAGAATCCTTGCAACCTTATCAAATGCTTCCCCCGCTGCATCGTCCACAGTTCTGCCAAGCAGATTAAATTCGGTGTAATCTTTAACATATACAATATGACTATGTCCACCTGATGCAACAAGGCATAGAAACGGTGGCTTGAGATTAGGGTAATCTATATAAAGTGCAGCAATATGCCCACGAAGGTGATGCACCGGTACTAGCGGTATGTTCTTTGCATAAGCATATGCTTTTGCAAAGTTTATTCCAACAAGTAGCGCACCAATTAGCCCGGGTGCATATGTTACCGCAACTGCATCAGGACAAGCAATACCAGCATCGTCTATCACCTTCTGTGTTATTTCCGCAATAGTCTCTATATGTCGCCTAGAAGCAAGCTCCGGCACAACACCACCATATAACCCGTGTTCCTCTGCCTGCGAGGCAATACATCCGGAAAGTACAATCCGTCCATCCTTTACTACTGCTGCCGCTGTCTCATCGCAGCTACTTTCAATCCCGAGTATATTCATTCCACTCCTATTTCCTTAATATATAATAAAGCATCGTCCGATGGGTTACTATAAAAACACTTGCGAAACCCATTCTTTACAAATCCCATATTTTCGTATAAAGATATCGCCGCGGTATTTTGTGATCTAACTTCAAGATATATCTTTTTTATATTTTTCTGCAAAAGCTCATTGACCAAATTAGTCACAAGCAGTTTTGCTCCACCAATCCTCCTGTGCTCTTCAGCTACAACAATATTATTTATATTAGCTTCATCACACACTGTATGGCATGAAAGGTAGCCTATTACTTTATCATCAATAACAGCACACAAACCAATAGCCGCAGGATTTTTTAGTTCTGCAGCCAGTTGATCAAAACTCCACCCATCTTTCAGTATATTTTGCAATAAATATACGCTTTGTAATAGTTCGCACCTTAGCCTTACAATCTTCATCAATGCGCCTCTAGCCAATTCTTTCCACTTTTAGTTTCGGCAAGCATCGCAACAGAAAGGTTTATCGCCCCCTCCATCTCTTGTTGCAACAGCTCTTTAACAGTATCTACAATTGATTCTTCGCACTCTACAAGAAGTTCATCATGTACCTGCAGGATTAATCTTGCATCAATCTTTTGCTCTTGTATCCTTTTATGAACCTTTATCATTGCAAGTTTGATAATATCTGCCGCTGTACCTTGTATAGGAGTGTTCATTGCAATTCGCTCTCCTAATTTTTTAATATTACCATTTGTAGATTTAAGCTCATGTATTACTCTTCGTCTACCAAGGTAGGTGGTTACATACCCCTTATCCCTAGCACTTTCTACAGTATTTTTTAAAAATGCATCAACACCATAGAACTCATCTAGATAATTTTTTATAAACTTATCCGCCTCTTTAACGCTTACCCCAATATCCTTAGCAAGCGAAAATGCACCTATACCATAGACTATTCCAAAATTTACTGCTTTAGCGCTGCGTCGCATCTCCTGTGTGACCATCAACGGTGGCACTTCCATAACCTTTGCGGCGGTTGTTAGATGAATATCCTCCCCTGCTAGAAATGCATTTTTCATCTCTTTATCGTCAGATAATGCTGCAAGAATTCTTAACTCTATTTGTGAGTAGTCAGCATCTACCAGCACCTTCCCCGGTGGTGCAATAAAAAACTTACGTAATTCCCTACCAAGTTCTGTACGAACAGGTATGTTTTGTAGGTTCGGTTCCTTCGAACTTATTCGTCCTGTTCTGGTCTCGGTCTGCTTAAAGTAGGTATGAATGCGCCCATCCTCATCTATCTGTGCAATTAATCCCTCAACATAGGTGGAAATTAGCTTTTGTAGCGTACGGTATTGTAGTATTTTCTCTACAACCGGATGGTATAGTTTAAGTTTATCAAGTGTCTGCGCATCGGTAGAGTAGCCTGACTTTGTTTTTTTACCAGAAGGCAGCTCTAGGTGATCAAACAATGCTACCCCAAGTTGTTTTGGGGAATTGATGTTAAACTCGTATCCTACTTCAGAATATATCTCCGAAACTAAAACATTTACCCTAGCGGTCAGTTCTTCTCCAAACTCTTGAATTCCAGCCTTGTCAACAGCAAAACCTGTTAACTCCATATCGGAGAGAACCCTTGATAGTGGTAGTTCGATCTCTTCTAAAAGAGTGGTCATGCCCGCATCGGTCAATTGTTGTTCTAAAAGCTCAAAAAGCGGGATAATACAAGCACTTTCCTCTTCTACACTCACACCATATTCTTCTGCCAAATCTAAGAAAATATAATCTTTAGCAGAGGGGTTTAGCAGATAAGCTGCAAGTTTTGCATCAAACACTACATTCCTAATATCATGCCCTGCTTTTAGGGCTATTAGATATAAACTTTTAGCATCAAAACAATATTTTTCAGGCGGTGATTCTAACAGTTCAAAAAATCTGTGACTTCCAAGGTCAACATATTCAATAATGCTTCCGTCAGAAACTGACAGCCGGTCAGCGGCTATCAGATACAGTCTCTTAGAGTTCGTAGATACGCTACCTTTTTTAAGTGGATTGCCCGATATTTTTTGTGCATTACTTTTAATGTCTGTTAAACCTAATCTCTCCCTAAGCTTTGCCATCTCCAGCCTTGCAAGTGTAGCAGCTGCCTTCTCAGGATCCCCATCACATTTTATATAACTTTGTGGATTTGTATCTATCGGGGCATCACAGTTAATCTCAGCAAGTGCTTTACTTAAATCAACCATCTCCTTTGAGTCTAAAAGTTTCTGCCTTGCTGCCGGCTTAATATTTGGATTTTCTATATTTTTATAAATTCCGTCTATACTTTCAAACTCCGCTATAAGTTTACAAGCAGTTACCTCACCTATCCCTTTTGCACCAGGTATTTTATCTGATGCATCTCCTGCAAGACCTTTAACATCTATCAACTGTTTTGGAGTAACACCATATTTTTCAATTATAGCCTCTTCATCTATTAATTTGGTTTCACCACGGCCAAACTGTGTTGTTGTCAATAAAAGCTTTACATGAGGAGAAACAAGTTGTTGTCCATCACGGTCACCACTTGCAATAATACACTCCACCCCTTTTTCGGAACAGCTTTTTGAGAGTGTACCTATAATATCATCTGCCTCGTATCCTTCACAGCTAACAATATTGTATCCCAGCTGAATTAACAGCTCTTTTACAATAGGAATCTGGCTTTTAAGTTCTTCTGGCATTGGCGATCTACCGGCTTTGTAGCCATTAAAAAGCTCATGTCTGAATGTTTTTACAGGTAGATCAAAAGCAATTGCTACTGCATCCGGCTTTTCCTGATCCAGCAATTTTAGCAATATATTCATAAAACCTACAATAGCATTTGTGAATTCGCCCTGTTTTGTTGTTAGTAATTTAATGCCATAAAATGCACGATTTAAAACGCTATTAGCGTCAATACACAGTAATTTCAAGCATGCCTCCAAAATTTTTTTCTTTGTTATAATTTAAGTATACCATAAAACAACGAAATGTGGTATACTGTTACAGTTAAAACAATAAGTTATTTTTGCGGAGTTGATATGTCTTTTTTTTGTAGTGCCAATCTTTCCGATGGTGCTGTTCTTGCACCGATGGCAGGATTTACTGACGATGTCTTTCGGAGTTTATGTGCCGAAAATGGTGCTATAATAACTATATCAGAGATGGTGAGTGCTAGAGCTGTAACATTGGGGGATTTAAAAAGTAACGAGCTTTGCAGGAATTACTCGGGCCTTTCCCCCTATGGAATACAGCTTTTCGGCTCACGTCCTGAAGATTTTAAGATCGCATCTGAACGTTTAATGCAGTTTAGCCCGGATTTTTATGATATTAACTGTGGCTGTCCTGCACCGAAGATAACCGGATCGGGCGGTGGAAGCTCTTTACTTAGAAATCCCGGGCTAATTGGAGAGATTGTATCCGTTGTAAAAAGCACCTCTAAACTACCTGTATCAGTAAAACTCCGCACAGGTATAGAAGGTGAACCAGCAGCTATTGCTGCTGCAGTATCGGCAGAAAAAGCTGGTGCATCACTTATTACGGTGCACGGGCGATACCAACGACAGGGCTACCGCCCACCGGTCGATTACAATATAGCGGCAGAGGTTAAAAAAAATATATTGATTCCCATGTTATATAACGGCGATATTAAAGATGCTAAAACTGCAAGGCTTGCCATTGAAAAAACCGGTGCAGACGGTGTAATGATTGGCCGTGCATCGATGGGAAATCCTTTTGTATTTAGATTAAGCCCTAACGGCGAACAAGCGCCCTTGACCGAAAGGGTCGACATGCTTTTACGTCATGCGAGTTTAATTTTTGATCGTTATGGAAAAAATGGACTTGTTGCATTTAGAACCCATATTACACACTATATAAAAGGGTTTAGAGATGCGGCGTCGTTACGCAAGGAGGCTGTTAATGTTAGTAGTATGGATGATATAAAATACATTGTAGATCGCCTTAGCTCTATCTCCTTAGAGTAAGTTCATCAAGATTTTTTGAGAATTCCGGCAACATGCAGTCGCAAAAATATTTAACCTCCGGTAGATCAATTTCGGCCAAGGCTTTCTCCTGCGATTTTTTAGCAGAGCTAAAATCGGAATTACCACCACTACACTCCTCAATACATTTTGCAAGTGCGGACAGTTTATCAGCTGCTTTTAACAATATTTTCTCATGCGATGTAAGGTCGTTTTGTAACGCAATGGTGCTTATATCTTGCGCTACGGAGTCCGGTAGCAATGCACAAAGATTTGTTATCGATTCTTTTTCCAGCTGTTTATATCTTGCCTTTAACTGCTCGTCCTGGTATTTTACAGGAGTTGGCATATCACCTGTAAGTATTTCACTTATATCATGGTATAGCGCGGCAGTTGCAAGCCTTTCAGGGCGTACATCATCTGCATTAAATTCTCTGACTGCAATTACTGCAAGCATATGCACAATCTGAGCTGTCTCCGCACTGTGTTCTGCCAGGTTTTCACTGCGTAGTTGTCGCATTAAACCCCATCTGTTAATAAACTTCATTCTTGCAACAAGTGCTGAAAATGAGTACATATCCCACCTCGTAAAATAGTTTTCGTATTTATTTTAACCAACATAACAAAAATAGTCAAGCGGAGGATCAATGGTTACTAATCTAAAAAATAGCAATTCAAGATATCGTTATAGATTCGTTTTTATTGTAGCAGCTTTAACTACATTATTAATGTTGTTACCTTTTTTAATATACGATAAAGGATTCTTTTTATATTGCGGTGACTTCAACTCACAACAGATACCATTTACAATGCATATTTCAAGATGGTTTCATACCGGTCTTGGTGAGTACAGCTTTGACATTGACCTTGGTAGTTCATTTGTTAATGCCTATTCGTTTTATACGCTCGGATCGCCTTTTGCAATGATACTAATGCTATTCCCCGAAGCTGCGATACCATACCTTATGGCAGTAATGCTATGTATCAAATTTGCTACTGCCGCTCTTACCGCATATATATTTATTGGTAGATATATTAAGAATAGTGGTTATGCCGTTTGTGCTGCATTGTTATATGCTTTTTCAGGATTTTCTATATACAACATATTTTTTAATCATTTTCTTGATGCCGTTGCACTTTTCCCGTTAGTTCTATTTGCACTTGATGAGTTTTTTTACGAGGATCGAAAGGGTCTTTTTGCACCACTTATTGCTATAAATTTAATTAATAACTATTTCTTTTTTACAGGACAGGTTGTTTTTATAATAATTTATTTCATTGCAAAACTAATTACAAAAGAGTATCACCTTACATTAAGGCGATTTGTTTTTATGGCAATAGAGACCATTATTGGACTTTTAATGGGGCTATTGCTAGCTTTACCGGCATTTGTAAGCCTGCTTGATAACCCTCGTTCCATAAACTATAGTTATGGTTTTAATTTACTGTTGCATGGTACCTCACAACAGTATGCAGCAATTATTTCTTCGCTATTTTTACCCCCTGACCCACCTTATCTACCCAACCTTTTTACAGATGGTGTAATAAAATGGACAAGTTTATCGGCATATCTTCCGTTATTCTCAGTTGCAGGAGTGTTGACATATTTTAGAACTAAAGGAAGTTCTTTTATTAAGATTATATTACCAGTTTGCTTGGTTATGGCTCTTGTTCCTGTTTTAAACAGTGCATTTTATACATTAAATTCCAGCTACTATGCAAGATGGTTTTATATGCCATTGTTGATAATGGCACTTTCAACCGGCAAAATGCTTGAGTTTAATACAAAGCGTTTTGCTAGTTCGGTCCTAATTGTAGGCGGAATAACATTTGCATACAGTTTTTTTGGTTTAGTGCCAAACAAGGTTGATGGAAATACTGTTATCGGTCTTGCAAGCAATAAGGCTATTTTATTTTGGTTAACACTGATAACAGCAATTATAGGCCTTTCAGTTGTGTATTTGTGGCTCTCAAAGTTTAAAGGTAAACCTCATGGTGCAAAAATATTAATGTCATTTATCTGCGTTTTTTCGATAGTTTATGGTGTAATTCACATAGCAACAGGCAAAATACCACAATTAACAAATGACAGTAGCTACAAAATGCTAAATTATGATGCAATGGCGCTAGATATTTTAGCTGAGGATGAGAGTTTTTATCGTGTAGATAGCTATGATGCACCTGACAATAATAGTATATTCATGGATATGAACGGTGTACAAACATTTAATAGCGTTGTGAGCCCATCAATTTTAGAGTTTTATCCATCTATTGGAGTTAAAAGAGATGTATCCTCTAAACCGGAGTGGAGTAACTTTGCACTAAGACCACTATTATCGGTTAAATACTTGATGGTCCCGCTAGAAAGTGAGGATGAATTTAAAACAGATAATCTTACGTATGGGTTTACACACTATAACAATGTTGGTCCTTACAGCATATATAAAAACGATTTGTACCTGCCTATGGGTATAGTATTTAATGAATTCATTACGACACAAGACTTTGAATCGGTGCAGGAATCTCAACGCTCTAACCTACTTTTAAAAGGAATTGTGCTTACAGATGATCAGATAGCAAAATATTCAGACTATTTTACCGAAACACCGGCAAATGAGCTGACATTGCTAAGCTATGACGATATGGTAGTTGATGTTAATTCATTGACCACAGCAGAAAACTTTGTAGATACCGGCAACGGATTTACTGCAAGTGTTACGGTGGAAGATACATCAATGGTTATGTTCTCAGTTCCATATGACAAAGGCTTTAAAGCCTTTGTGGACGGCGAAATAACCGAAATAGAAAATGTGAATAATGGACTTTCTGCTATACTTGTCTCGCCAGGTCAACATGAGATTATTTTTGAATATAGTACACCATTTTTATCATTATCAAAACTACTGTGTTTTATAGGAATCGTTCTGTATTTAATATATTTTCTGCTTGACCGTCTTGGTTGTTTAGATCATAATAGTAATAAAGCAGATTGCAGCTACCAAAAATTAGATATAGAGCTGTAGTCGTGTGACCAATTTATGTTTTTTACAGCATATTGTTATTTTTTATATATAACATCAACATAAAACGCCAATAACTACCTTAATATTACACAATGGAGTTCTATGACCTACTAGGTCATAGAACTCCATTGTGTATCAGATATATTTTTTATAAAGTACAACACCCAAAACTCTAGATCGAGCACCTTAAAAGTTAATATCATTTTACAAATCTAGGTATTTGAGTACCCCAGTCAACGTTATGATATCACTTTTTGGGAATATAACACTGAATTTTATACATATTTTATTGCCAATTCTATCCTTTGCAGTCTCTTTTTTTCACAGCACCTCAAATTTACTAATAGTATTCATTCCGCATAATATACCATTAGTGTTTTGTTTGTGCTTTGACCTTATCGGTCATTTAGTTGGTTTTACAATCTTAGAATTTTTGTTGACATTTTTTAGTCAATTGTGTTATTATAATTGTAATTTAAATAATGTTTTGAGGTTTATTTAATGAATATTAAAGAAGTTCGTGTTGGTGAATCAGCTGAAGTTTTTTCATATACCCGTTCTGGTGAACGAATTAGCTTTAAAACTAAAATAGACGACATAAAAAAATTAACTATAAAAGTTCTTGCAGGGGATATTTCCCCGCGTTTGACTGCAGCAGATGAATTTGAACTTTTTATAAGGTATGACTCTGAAGATTATATGTGGGAAGTCGATAATCTTGGCTTTGAAAAGTCATCTGAGGGCTTTAACCTTTTACGCCTTGGATTAAATTACCCTAATGCTAAAATATCCTCACGTAGGGCACATTACCGCCTTACACACCTTGTTACCGGTGAGCTTTTATACCATGACCCAAAAAACCATGCATCTTCATCCTCTAATGTTGATCTTGTAGATGTAAGTGCCGGCGGAGTAGCCTTTCTTTCAGATGCAAACCTTTCTATAGGAAACACAGCAAAGCTTAGGTTCCCATTAGACGAGGACCTTTTACTTTTGGATGTAAATATTGTAACAAGAGATATGATGCCACCGGGATTTAAATATCTTTACCGTTTTCGTTGTAAATGGACAAACCTAAGCCAACGTGTAGAAGAAGATATTGTAAAACATATATTTAAAATGCAACAGAGAAAATAATTTACTTTATAGCATTTACAGCTATTTCTTTCAGCGAATTTTCGTTGAGGGATGTAGCTGTTTTTTTAATGTTTGGATTTTTAGTCCATCTATCCAGCCATCTATTTAGCTCATCTTCGGTATAGTTAATCGGAGGATGGTTGCTAATGTATCCACTTATCCGCGCTATCATCTGCTCTGAGTCCATCTTTAAAAGCGAAAAAAGGGTTTCTGCCTTTTGTTTATCGCTTTGGGTGCTAAGACGAATGAAGTCATTCAGAAAAATTGCACAGGCATATCCGTGTGACACACCTTTTTCCTCACTTAACGGATAACTCATAAGATGACAGAGTGCCGTTCCGGTGCTATTTATTGCAAGACCTCCATATATAGATGCTATATATAGCTGCTCACGTTGTAACAATGATATAGAGTCAAAATCTTCAATCTGCTCCAGTGTGCCAAAACCGAGTCTCAACCCTTCTATTGCATAACCTTGTGATAAATAATCCGAGCTATTAATAAAGTATGATTCTAAACAGTGACTAATTGAATCAAGTGCTGTACTTATCGTAAAATGTTTTGGCATGCTTGCCGTATAGGCAGGATCTCCAAACGATATCTTTGCATAACAATCCGGACCTGCAAAAGATCCTTTAAAACCGGTGTCGTCTCTCGTTAGTACCGAATATGGAGTAACCTCGCTACCGGTACCGGACGTCGTTCCTATTAATATAATTGGAAGTGCTGTATTTTTCCAACCATCAAATAGTCCATATTGTGGTAAAATTGGGTTTGCTGCATAGACTGCAACCGCCTTTGCAGCATCAAGTGGCGACCCACCCCCTATTCCCACAACAAAGTCGGCATTATAATCTATTGCGACCCTTCCAGCCCTATAGCAGGTTGAAACCAAGGGGTTTTGCTCCACCTCATCAAATACTACATATTGTATATTGTTTTCGTTTAATACAAAAATAAGGTCATCTAATGCACCGCAGCGTTTTGCTGAGTTTCTCCCGGTTATTACAATGCACCTTTTGCCAAGTTTAGAAAAATCGTCGGTACTATTTTTAATAATTTCGTTTCCTACCAATACTTTTGTTGGCATAAATAGTTTAAAGCTCATTATCAATCTCCTACGACGTATTAATGTAATAAGTTAGCCAATAACACACCCTTTTACCTACTACCGAAAATTAAGCGCTACCGTCAAGCTTGGCTTGTTGTAACAACGTTGAAATAGAAATTAGGTTACAATATAATACTAAATTATGATATAAATATTGTATAATTTTTATAAGTTGTGGCTATCCTTGTGTTAATATGGTATTAATATTAACACACAACCATAAAAACATCAATCAAAGTAATATATTTTAATAAAAATTCGTTAAAAAATAATCAAAATCATATTGCAAAAAAGCAAAAAAAATGTTAAAATACAGGTACGTAGATTAACGGAGGCATTATTTTTATGTTTACAAACAAGCATGTATTAAATTGGTTAGAAGAGATGAAAGCTCTTGTAAAGCCTGCAGATGTAGTATTCATCGACGGCAGTGAGGAGCAGCTAAAATCTCTACGTGAGCAGAGCCTTGCATCAGGCGAGCTAAAAGCACTAAACCAGGAAAAACTTCCGGGTTGTTACATTCACCGTACAGCGATAAACGACGTTGCACGTGTTGAGCACCGTACATTTATCTGTACTAAGGACAAAGATAACGCAGGTGCTACCAACAACTGGATGGATACAGAAGAAGCATACACAAAGATGAGAGCACTTTTTGATGGTGCATACAACGGCCGTACAATGTATGTTATCCCTTACTGCATGGGACCTTTAGGCTCTCCCTACTCCAAGGTTGGTGTTGAGCTTACAGATAGTATCTATGTTGTTCTTAACATGGACATTATGTGTCGTATTGGCCAGGGTGCTGTAGATCAGCTTGGCGATTCCAACGATTTCGTTCGTGGTCTTCATGGTAAAGCTGATATCGACGAGGAAAATCGTTATATCATGCACTTCCCAGAAGATAACGCTATCTGGAGTATTAATAGTGGTTACGGCGGTAACGTACTTCTTGGCAAAAAGTGTTTTGCACTACGTATCGCTT
>CAYJKW010000013.1:0-45445 GCA_964370765.1 uncultured Oscillospiraceae bacterium | reverse complement strand
ATATTTAACTTTGCTTTAATATATCTTCTGCTTATAATAGTAGGAATAGTTATGAAAGTAAGTAAGATTAATCAAACCAAATTACTACTTATTGCAAGTGTACGAATGACAATACAGCTTACACTTGCAGGATATGTACTAACATATATTTTCGACAATCCCTCACCTATACTTGTATGTGGGTATGTCGTTTTAATGAGTATATTTGCTGTGTATAGAATATTATCAGTAAATAAAGGCTTGAACAATAAATTTAAGTCGATAATAGCAGGTTCAATAAGCCTATCCGCAATTTTAATTATAGTTTTTTTTATAACCGTTGTAATCGAAGAAAGCATATTTAATCCACAATATACAATACCTATTAGTGGAATGATAATAGGTAATGCAATGACAGGAATTACACTTGGGGTTAAAACATTTATGAGTAAAATTAAGGACTCAAAACTTCAAATAGAGGTTCTTTTAAATCAAAGTGCAAAGCCTAAAAATATACTTATGCCATTTGTGAACACCGCTCTTGAAACAGCACTTTTGCCGACTATAAACTCAATGCTCGGAATGGGGATAGTTGCGCTACCCGGTATGATGACCGGACAAATTTTGTCTGGCGAACTTCCTACAACTGCAATTTTATATCAAATTTCAATAAATATTTGTTTGGCTGCTGTTGTTTCACTTGCTGTATATTTATCTCTTAATTTAGGTTATAAAACACTTTATAACAAAGAAAATCAATTTACAATATAAGTGCTTGGCTATATAAAGGGCAAGGGTTTTAGCCGGCGACACCTTGCCAGATCCAAAACACAATCAATAAATCGATTGTGTTTTTTTGTTTTTTGTAGTATATTGTAGGTACAGCTTATTCAGATTTGTTTTACAAGCTAAATTGCGGGGAACACTAACGTTATTAGGAGGTTGTAATGGAATATTTCATGAATAGAAAAAATGTTGATTTATATACCGAAATGATGAAAGAGTATGATAATAAATTCATTATAAGTAGCGTGAACAAGATTCTCCCCAAAGGATCAACCCTTTTGGAGCTTGGTATGGGAACAGGTGTGGATTTAATTTCACTATCCGAGACCTATAAGGTCATTGGAAGTGATAGCTCACAACTTTTTGTTGATGATTTTAAGATCAAAAGCAACATAAAGGTGATAGTTTTAGATGCAGTGGATGTAAACATTAACTGTAACTTTGATTGTATATATTCAAACAAGGTTCTACAGCATTTATCAACACAAGATTTTACAAAATCACTGAAAAGTCAATGTGATCATCTTTCTGCAAGCGGCATAATTTTTGCAACTTTATGGGCAGGTGAATATCGTGAGGAATTTGAGTTTGACGGACAACTAAGATTTGTTTATTATGATGAAAGCATATTGAAAAAGCTTATTCCAGAAGAATTGGAGCTAGAACAATTAGTTTATTACACAGAGTTTGAGCTAAATGATTCATTTATTATTGTTCTTCGTAGAAAATGACGATAATACAGGGCACAAAAGATACCGTTTGACAATAATATTATAACACCAACAGATTGGAGTCTCAACACACAGTTATCGTGCTGAGACTCCTTTTCTATTTATTGGCCCTCTTACAATTTTAAATGACTTAGAATAATTCAGCTTCTACAGCATCAACATTATTTAGCATGATATAATTTAATACAACCAATCCGAACAGCATCGCCATAACTTAGGGATATTGTTCGGATTGGTTATATAAAGTATAATTTTTAGTTTAGATTAAGCAGACCAAGCTTTACAAGATTTAATGCTGATGATAGATTTTTAAAATTTTCGCCTGCAATATTAATTGATATCTCTAGACGTAACTCTAAGGAGTTTTCGTTTAAAGTTTCAAAATAGTTGGTCATATCATCGGTGAGATGTAGGTTATAGATTACATTACTACGAAGATCATTTACCTTGTTTCCATCAGCATCTGTAATATTTAATTCAGCCTGTGACACCCTACTGTAACGGTTGGATCCAGATGGCGTTCCCGAGGCAACTGCTATCATCTCCCCTGACCCATCTATTGTATAATCACCATCAGGATCGAGATAGTAAAGTGCAACATCAAGTTGATTTTGGGAGAGATTCGGATCGATTATCTTGAAGGGAACCGGATGTCCGGAACTACTAGAAGACGTATCAAGGTCTAATATAGTACCGGTGAGTGAGTTTTGATTAAATTGGGTTGGAACGAATGTACTTGAAAGAACCTGTCTACCATCATTAAACTCAATTGATACACTTGCCACGGTAGCACGATATGCGGCAACCATTGTGTTAACAAACAACTTTGCTTCATCATCCGAAACATTTGTACCACTAGTTACGGCATGCCCTGCACCTGAATAGGTTATATTTCCGGCATTATAGATATAATAGGTGTTTACAACATCGTTATAATGATTTCTAAAATAGTCACTACGGGTATTATCTGCCAAAGAATACCACACTACAATGTCATCACTGTTCATATTGAGTTGAAACCACTGTTGATGGGTCTGTGCTACTGAAAACTCACTTAAACTCCCATTAAATTCAGTTGTATTTACATTGTAAGGGAAACTAGTGATCTGACCCTTATTAACCTGAGTAATGTTATAAGTATTTGCTAATCCACCTTTTACCGGGTAATCGGGTACGTTGTCGTAATTACCACCAGATGGATTGCCGTTTGTGCTGAACTGATGTGTAGGATAATCACTTGTTATATCGCCTGGCATTGAACGTGTAATCGCATGCGATGCCTGCCCTGAATTGTTTAAAACAGTTTCGGTACGGTTCGTTCCGGGGGCGTATGCTATCGAATAACCTTCCTCGTCAAGGCTGTTAAGTATGGTACTGTCAGCATACTTATAGCCATTTGCAACATAGTTAATAAGTTCACCGTTAATAGGATCTTTGATAGTATTAAATAGTGGCGAAAAATCAGTTACACCATAGGTTGAGTTTGTAACACCGTATCTATCAAGTTTAAGCGAATCCCTTAAAATCATATTCGAGGTGTAGCCCCAAGCGGAACTATTATTATACGGCGATGTAGTATCATGTGTAAATAAAATTGCCTTGCCGGAATCAATATAGTCAGTTATCGCAAGTGCAGAATTGGCATTTAGCCCCCTGCCGTCTAAAGTCGCTGCACCAAACGTCTCTGTAAAACCAAGCATAACCATGTTGTATTTATTAAACTCGGACAGATACCCTGCCCTATCGTATCCTAGTGCATTTATCTGGGCAATAGTTCGTGTTTCTACATTAATATCGTAAAGCCCCTCATCTTTAAGCTGTTTAAATAACACTTCAAATTTATCGACGCCTTCATGTATTAAGTTATTACTATCATCATACCAATCAACCAGAGGGTCTCCCCTACCAAAGTCACTACCTATTATCTGTAAAAGGCTTATAACCACCGGTGTATCACTTTTATTAAAAGTAAATCCAGTTTGCGATGCAGTTGCTGCAGTATTGCCAACCTTTACAACCTCCAACTTCCATGGAATAACCCCTACATACTCATCCGGAAGGGATCTTGTCACAGTGTACTGTGTATCTGCAGCAAGGTTATTTTCGGCAACCGAAACATTCCCCGGACCTGTAACAGTTAAGGCATTAATATGCTCAGAGGTTTCATACCGTCCATCACCATTCTGATCGATGTATAGGTTCACCTGATAACGCGTAGAGGAAGGTGTCGGGTCGGTGGCATTTGAAATAGTAAATGTATAGGATAACGTATTTGCAGCATCTGTTAGTAGGTCGTCCCCCAAGCCTGTCTCGGTGTATTCGGTAGGACTTGCAATAATATTAAGGCTAGGTTTAGATAGGTTAAGATATTGCAAAACATCATCTGTATTGCTACTTGCAATTACATCAGACATTACATTAGGTAATGCCATTATCTTGTTTAATGTTTCATACATTATTGAGCTATTATCAACTCTATCTTCTCTAATACTAAATGCTGTAGCATCAAAAGTAGGAAAAGTAAGGTTTTGTTGTCCCCCATCATCGGAATCTGATAGCAGGTGATTCACGAGTTGGAAATAGTTAGAGGTGAAAATTGAGGCACCCTCCGGTGAACCTACGCTCGTCAGGTTAACAAGTACACCTATATCCATAGTTTTATCTACAGGTATGGTAAAGGTATTATCTGTACCTGTAGCAGTACCGGTGGTAGACGGAAAGGCTGTAGAATCAGATGCTTTTGTGTACCAAGTATAGTTATAGTTCGGTGTAACATTAAGGTTATTGGGGGTAAAACTTACAGTTGTACCGGCGGTAACGGTAGGATCATTTAACGCTATAGGCGTATTGGTTAAGGTTGTATTTACACTACCATCAAGATAAAAATAGTTAGTCGACCCCATAGTTGCAATATACTGTGTTGGGATTTTAGAGGAATCTACAATGTCATCTGTATAATCATAGCGATTTGATGTATTGTAATGCAACTCTATCTGGAATGTTGTATACACCCTAGTTTCGCCACCCGAGGTGACTGTTACGTCACAATAAAAGCGGTCACGTTCATTTATATTATATGGTCCATTTCTAAGAAAAGAAGAACTTGAAGTTCCTATAGTTTCCCAGCTATCCCAGCCCGAAACTGATGTTTCCTGTTTATACCACTGATAAGATACTGTCGTACCGGTAGTATCAAAGTTTAGATGTGTGTATACAGTATGATCAGAGTATGAAATGGTCACCGGATAATAGGTAGATTGATTTGTGTGCCCATTTAATGTGCTTGTTCCTGTACTTCTGTTTAAAGAAGAGTATGAATCTAGGTGTATTGTATTACTGTTGGCTGAGTTGTTAGTATTTACACCGACCCCATTAGTATAATCTATCGTTACCTCACAGTAGTAATACCCTGCCTTATCAACAACCAAATTAACACCGTTAGAGCCTACTATCTCTGTAGCTGTTCCGGTAGATGTGTCGCGACTGAACCATTTAAAGGAGTAGGTTGCCAAATCATGGCTATAGAGGGCATCTATAACTGTATCGGTAAGACTTAGCTCTACTTCTCCATTTGGTAGTGCGGTTGAATCGATAATAATAGTAAGCGGTAATGGAGTATATTCTGCAGCTCCTGCACCCACTAAATCCTCACTAATAATGACTGGAAATCCACTACTTGCAAAATCGATAATTTCTTGGCTCTTTTTCTCTGTTATGTCATTTCCGGAATATCTAACATCTACAGTCGCGTAACGATTTCCAGTAGCTTCATTATAATCAGAATTAAGTGCACCTGAATAGATATTACGGGTAGATATAACATCACCAATGTTAGAATAAATCATTCCATCCATGGTGTTATCGTTAAAATCAGTGATTATCTCACCAGCCTCGGTACGAGTATGAAAGGCATCATTGTCGTTATCTGGTATACCATCAGCATCATCGTCATCGCTATATATATCTGCCCCTATATAAAGCATGTCATAAACTTCGTTTATATCCTCAATCTTGCCGATAAATTCTGGGGTGCCCATAGTATTTATCGATATATCTCCAACATCAAGGCTAGTATCTGTAGGCAAGAAATTGTCCTTAACATACTGAGCATTAATTACATCCGGGTCGTTAACGGTAGAATTATATTTCTCCATACTAATAGGCTGTATCTGTAAAACATTTACAGCTGCTTTATTTTGGACTACACGCTGATCACTATGGTTAATGATATACCTAATAGCCGTAGCCATCGTAATATCTACCGGAAGTAGTGGCGTTCCTGTTGCGTTTCGATAAACATTCTCTTGTACTATTTCGGTGTGAATCTCAATAAACGGAGAGTTCGTGTCATCATAACCTGCATTGTTGGTGTAAAGTGTATCGGAAAACAAACTATTAAAGGATGATGTTATAAGCTTACCTGCACCTCCTGCACTAGTTACCTCCGGTACAAAATAGTATAGGTTTTCATCTACAAAACCGTTATTGTGTTCGAAACCGGAATTATCCAATCGCCTATCAGATGCATTGTATAGCTGTGTGATAAGACCTGAGATCTCAGAGTTTGTTATATTGCTAAGTCTACTATCAATAATAATCGGTAGTAGTGCCTCCTCCGGATTTGTATTTGTTACCCTATCATAAATCTCGGCACGACGTATAGGGTCAAGGTCATTAGTGTTATCGGCATATAGGCTTTCTAAGCTTGTAACAGCAGGATCTGCAGCATTAATATCAAAGCCTGCAGAAAACACAATAAGGTCGGCTTCGCTAATCTGGGCATTTGTTATCGCAGCTGGCGTTACACTATCAACCTGAACAAACGGCCCAGCACTAGTGTCAAAATCGTTTAATACGTCCCATATGAACCAGTTATTATTTTTATATGGTAATGAAATAAAAACTTCGGTGTATGTGTAGGTGTACTCCTGCGTACCTGTAGCATCATTTTCGACAAAAGAGTGTGTACCGGTTCCGGGTGTTACTAGGCTAAACTCATGTTCAATAACATAGTCACCGCTTGGATCCGCTGTGAATGTAGAGTTGTTAGCAGCATATGGGGTTGCAGAAAGGTCAGAAGACCATGCAACAGGCCCTGCAAGTGTAGATGCGGGATCAACAACATACAGTGTTTCATTTACAGGAATCTCTGTTACAAGATCGGTGGTTTTGCTACGGAAGACATATCGATCGTTAGATGGGTCACTATCACCATCCGGTATCACTGTATAGATATATGTCTCAGGAAAGTTTGTAGTATCTACCCTATCGCTCGGCTCCATTCTACGTAGATATTCTGACAGTGTTTCAGGGCGTGTGACGGATGGCCGTGATGGGTCAGGTGCAATATTAAGATAGGTATATGTATCAAAAGGAGGTGTGGTCTTCAGGCTGTCTAACTCTACAAACTCCACACCATAGTAAAAGTAATCGGTAGGATCTCCTGTTACATCGGAATTGTAAACAAACTCGGTCTTTTCCATGCTATGCGTACCAGTCCCGGGTGTAGGGGCAAGTACATACATATCGGTAACTACGAAATCGCCACCTGATGGGGTCGATACATAATCACCCTTATATGTTTTGCTTTCAGAATGATCAAGAGTTATAGGGATAGAACCCGTTGGAGCAGTTGCAGTGTTCCACGGTGTCTCTATAAACTCAGAATATGTCCCTTCGGTAAAAATAAGATCTGCATTAGGGTCAGCCGATGATAAGCCTTTGTGCTCAAGCTGATCTAATAAAGCTCTAAAATATGCTTCACGTTCCACTGCACTCTGTAATGAGGTAAGTGCTGTTTGTATATTTTGAAAAATTGGTTCCTGACCGGGAACATAATAACCCATGCTTCCGGTACCATCCTGTGGTACAATTTCAAGGATTTTAAAAGGATCTGTAGATGTTGCAGCTATCTTAATCGTCTCTATTCCTGTTAATGACGGATAGGAAACATGCGTTGGATTATCGGTATGTGGAATTGCAAAAATTGTTGTTATATCAGTAAAAAGTGGCAATAGTAAAAACACAGCTACAGCAACTGCAACCGTCCTTAATAACACTTTTTTTATGTTAAGAAAACCTGCTATCATTAAATATCCTTTCAAAATATCTAAACACCTGGAAACTCATTAGCGACTATTAATACTTGTAATAAGTGCATTTATATCGCTAGCATAAACCGGAGAGTTTTTCATCGAAACTGACTGTGTAGCACTGTATCGTGCCCCTTTATAGGCAAATTCTATATCCATCTCTACTAAACTTATTACACCATCAGCATCAGTTACCATATTAAAATTTATACTCTCAATATGCTGGCTCATAAGATCATTAACCGGCGAACTAGCAGCTGCAACTAAGTCAGCGTCATTACCATGTTGACTAAACTCATAAAACAATTCATTATTTAAAAGTACAAATGATTGTAATGTTTTCTCGTCGTCTATCCCATCCTGTCCTGCTATTGCAAAGCCGCTAGTAGTATCCCAAGCATCGACAGTATCAACAACTCTTAATGTATGCGTAGTAGCATCCCATGTAATTCCACCACTACAGTTTGACAAAAACTCCTGTATCTGCCCCATAACTATCTGTGATTCTATCTGCAAATTGACCTGTCCCTGCACATTGGAATACGATCTTGACCCTGCCGACATAAGGCTTAGCACACCTAAAGCAACTATTGACAGTATTGCAATAGCAACTATAAGTTCCGTTAAGGTAAAGCCCCTGTTGTTCATGTTTGTCCCCTGATTATTGATCATTTTATTTCGCTGTGCCCAGTTGTCGGCGTTAGCTCGATACTGTAGGTACTACCCGCAGAAGAGATTACGAATCTCTCTATCGCAGATCCATCAGCTGCGCCATGAAAGATAATGCTCCCCGGTCCTTTAGTAAAGTCAAACTCACCGTTATCACCAAACCCAAAAGTAAGCTGCCTTGAACTAGTTAGGTTTTTTAAAGAATAAAGTGTACTATCCCCTGTTAGTACATAGCTAATGGTTAACGGATGATCTGATAGCGACTCTCTATCATAGGATGTCGTACCTAAGAACACCTCTCCATAAAATGTACTTTGCGATGAATCGTAGGTTATGCTTACATATGGATCTTCCTCACCGCTCATCGTGGCAACCCTACAGTATGAAATAAGTGAATAAAAATCATTGGTTGCTTCCTTAGCACCGGTTGCAATTATAGCGTTAATTGTATAAATTCCTACCGAGGCAAGTATAACAATTATTGCTATTGTAACTATAAGCTCCACTAAAGTAAAGCCTTTATTACTTTTTTTCATGGGTCACCCCCTTTCCAGTTAAAGATAGTATATTATTAACTTCTATGCCAGTTTTCAAATGACACCAGCTTAGTTGCATCATCTGTGTCGCTTACTGCAGCAGATAGATTGTTTGCAATCGTCATAAAATCGCCAAAAGTGTATGTTGTTCCTCCGCTAGTATAGGTAGCACTAAATGCATCGTTAACAGCTTCATTGTCTGCATCTAATAGTAAAACTCCGGGATTAATTGTTGCATCGCCACCTGCAACTATCAATCCGGTAAAGTTAGAGCTAACTGTTATGTTGCTGCCTGGCGTTGTCAAGATTACCCTTGTAGTGCTTGGTATAGAATTAGTGTTAATGCTTCCACTTACAACTACTGCAACAGTATCTGTGCCTCCAAACTCTGTAAACTCCCACACTGATGGTGTTGCAGGCGGAGCAGGTATTGCGCCACCAAAAAAGCTTTCAAGCTCTGTTATATTCAGAGTAAGATCATAAGGGTTTCCGATAGAAGCTGCCACGTTTGGTGTATTTAGTGTGCGACAAAGCTCGGCATAAAAATCGTTCATCCTGTTAACAGCTGTTCCATCCACATTACCTATCTGATTTGGTATATAGTAATCATTCGTTCCATCCTCCTGTCCTACAAGGTTACCCGCAGCTGCGATATTGTCTACAGGCAGCTCTGAAAGGGCCGCAAGGTATGAATCAAGGTAGGACGAAATCTTGTCTGTATTATTGTTAAAATAGTCTAAAAAATAATCATTTGTAGCCTGCACACTTGCAAATTGATAGAAGTAATATACCACTACTGGATTTCCTGCTGAAGGTAGATTGTATACAAGCTGGGCTACCGTTACGCCTGCCACGGGATTCTTAAGTGTAGGTAGCGCTGGCACTGTATTAGTAGTGGGCATATACGGGTTTGTTGCAAGTGCCGTTCCATCTGCCATCTGCAGTTCACTAGCCGGTATAAGATATACAAGTTGGTTAGGCCTTATAGAGAGCGATTCGCCCATTAAAACACCTGTATTGGGATCTATGGCACTTGATTGCGTTATAAAGCTATGCCCTGCAAGAGTCAATGTGCTTTTCGGATCAAATGACATATCTGCATTTAAGCCATTTACTATAATAGAGCTGCTTAATGATGGATCGGTAATATGGTCACCAAAGCCGTAGTAGGTACCGTTAATATCTACTGTAGCGTTAAATCCGTTTATTGTAAGATCGTCTGCAACAAGAAGTGCACCATCTACAGTAAGCGCTGAGTCATTGTCTTGAAGAAGTACTTCATCAGCATATACAGTCCCTTCATTTACGCCTGTATACGTACCTGATACTTCAAATCTATCATTAACTATTATACTACCCGGAGTAACAACCTCACCATTTTGTATGGTTGTATCGCCGTTTAGCTCTAAGCTACCTGCATACATACTACCATCAATTGTAAGAAGTGAACTGTTATTAACAAAATCATCCCTTGCAATCATCGAAAAATCTGGTATAGTGGAAATTCTGAAAATGTTTGTATTCCTTACATAATCAGGAACCTCCATCGAGATATCGGTAGTTATCACTGTTGTGACATTAGTTGTAGGGCTTGTATATGTTACCGTTATATCGTTAAAAACAATTTTCTCTATTACCCCACCACTTGAATGCACTGAAACAACATTGTCTGTACTATCACCGCTACTATTTGATGGTGTTGTAATCTTTACCGGTTTTGTGGCATCGGCAATGCCGGTAGAATCAAAGCCATTTACCGAAATATCTGCCGGTAGAATCCCTGCTTTTACTACAAAGTTCGCAAGAACAATTGGCTCATAGCTATAGGGATATTCTCCTGTAACAGGGTTTAATAGCCCTTGTGTAACAAACACAGGATTAATAGAGGTATTCCATCTGAATAAAGTTGCATCCGATGGGTCAATTTTCGTTGTCCAGCTATTGAGCTCTTGTAGAAAAACATCATCAAAGGTGATAGCGGTATCACTCATCAACGCAGTTTTGTAGCTGACCGATAATGTATCAGAAACAACCTCTTCAAACCCTAACTTAATAGCATCCATAATTTCGCTTGCTGTATAAAAATTATCAACGCCTCTTCTTTCAGTGGTTTTTATTAGAAGGCCGGTATAGGACATAAACATAACCGTTATTCCAAGGATAGCAAGAAAAAACATAGCTACCAGTACAGTGACCATACCGGAACCTTTGTTACTTTTTAATAACGTTATTATATCTTTGTTTTTTTGGGGCAATATTGATCCTCCCTTACCGGATTGCTTCATTATTGTAGGCTCGAGGTGTTAATACTATAGATGGGCTCACCTGGGTTGCCGTTAAAGTTTGCACCATCAGCCTCGTATACATCTATTGTAATATCATAAACACGTTTTGTAATCTCTGCAACGGCTATATCATTATCGGAATCAAGTTCGGTTCTTGTATAGGTGCCGGATCCGTTCGAAATAAAGTAGTAAACATTGTTCAACGGATACATTACTCCCGGGTCAAGTGGTTCATTTATGTTAGTAAGTAATGAGCCATGAACCTCAATTGAGTTTGTCGCACTATCATACAGATCAGGGTTATATTTTTGCATAAAATAAACCGATGCTTTATAGGACGTCTCTCCCGCTGTTACCTCGGCAGCAGATAGTGCTGGGTTAAGCTTTTTAACCAATACAACATTAATCTCATTATCCACAGGTTTATTAATAACTATAGTATCTCTTACCGAGCTACCTCCATAGTACCAAGGAAAGAACATTATATAGAATGTTGCGGCATCCTCTTTCGAAGCGTCAACACCACCTGTAGGTGTAATCTCGTATTCTTGTGCAGAGGAGGTAAATGTCTCTACTGTGCCTGGATAGGTAAACTCATAGCTGTATTTTACCGAAGCATGTAACATATTGTCACCAGTAACAGTACCATCATCAACCGTCAGTGTGATTGTTCTTTTTGCATTTATTCTGCTATCGTTTATATCAAATGAAGTTGTATTAATTCCCTTGGTTGTTGCAGCTGCAATAAACTCCTGCCAAGCAAAATCATCGGGGTTACTTGTAGTTTGATCAAAGGAATAGTTTGTAGGGATATAGTTTAACATTGGAACACTATTTATATTCCAATAGCCAGAACCAAGTGTTCCCGATGACGATCCGCTTGGTGGTTCACCAGGGTCAAGGGTTACAAGTATATCAAACTCGTTATCTCCTATTGTGACATTCTGGTATCCAAAATAAATATCTTGGTAATCTTCCACACTAAAAGATATAGGGTTTGGCATTTGAAAAAAATTATCAGTTCCGCTGTAGTTGAAATTCAGATATAATGCACCTGGTATTCCTTCAATTGTAGGGGGTGCAAGTAAGTTCCCACCGGTCCACATCTCGTAATTTTGTGCTAAAAACTGCTCTGTCATATTTTCTGCTGCTAGTGTAATGTCACCTATCTCACGGCTGCGTGCCGCCGTTCTTGTAGCAAAAACAAAGCTGGAAAGCAAGGGGGCTGCAATCATGGCAAGAATTGCAACAGCGATAAGCAACTCTACCAAACTTAGTCCTTTGTTATTATCTTTTAAAGACATATGCACCCTCCCTTCTTAAGTAGTTAATATGTATTTATTCGTCGCCATCGTCCTCGGCATCTTCTATGGCTGCATCGGCAAGATCATCGGTCAATGAACCAAACAGTTGCGGTGTACCTATAGACACATTTGGCATCGGTGTTTGTATATATTCTGAACCAGGATATTCTAGATAATACTTGGATACTGCAATTGATGTGGCAAGATTTGCCTCGACAGGGTTATAGGATATTGTTAAATTTTCAAGTGCAGTCCTATCCGGTGATGCGTAGATGTAATCTAACGAATCCTTAAGCTGGTGATAGTTCATTGCACCATTAACTGTAGCTCCGGTTTTATAGGATGTTATATCAACAGTAGAATTTACACCATCTACCAGCATTAATCCCTGAAACTGCGAGAAAACTGCAGGGGCTACAAAGCTAATGTCGGTAAAGTTAAAGTTGATGTCCTGTTCCATGTTTAGGAACCATACAAGCATATCTTCCTCTTTAACTCCGGCCGGGAAATCAGTTACGAGGTTATGTGATAATGTAGTTACCTCATCTATCTTCTGTTGATAGGTAGGTAGCGCCAGGTTATGTTCTTCTAATACCTTAAGTTGAGGTTCTAGTGTAGTTATCTCTATCTCAACTTCGGCTATCTCTCTTTGTAGTGGAAGGTGTATAAAAATGTACAACACAACAAACAATACAATTGCCAACAACACTATGATCAGTTGTACATCACGCTTTAATGCTTTCATAATTTAATATCTCCTAACCTATGTAAGATTGTTAATCTGCCATTATATACCCTGCTTATAGTATTGGTTGTTCGGCCTGTACTATCGGAGTAGGCACCTCAGTTAGCTGCGCTTCGGTAGCTTTGTACATGCAGCTTAGACTAAATGAAACTATCGGTAGACCCACATCGTTGCCCGACTCTGATATTGGGCTAACTAATATATTTTGTATACTCTCGAATGTACGAAGCTGAGCTATAGCAACTGCCGCATCTTCCATGTTTGCAACCTCTACATTCATCGAAATACCATTAGCATCACAGGAGGCGGAAAGCATAAGTAGGTTAGCCGGCATTTTTTGCTCTAACTCCTCTAAAAACGCTCTAAGATTTGCATTGTTTCCAATACTTTCATGATCTAATAATTTAATATCATTTTCTAACACTATTATCTGCGAGTATTGGTTATAGGTCTCAAGTACCGGCTGCAACTCTCTCATCCTGGCATTCATATCATCTAGCTCGGTTGATACAAAGTAAAGCTGAACAAGGCTCATCATCGCAAATGTTCCACCTACCAAAATACTTACAACAAGAAGTCCAACGGCATACTTAAGGTTACTGGATTTAGATTTACCGGACACAAACTTTGTCTGTGACATATCACTCGGAATAAGTGATAGCGGATCAATAGCGGCCGACATTGTTGTAGCAAACATTGCTGCATGTTGCCCCTCTATGACCTTGTTTATTCCCTGAATTTCGTCTATCGAGAAGGTATCAACCTTTATTGCACTGTTTATAACTTTTTTCAGTCCGGCAATCGAACTGCAGCTACCCAAGATAACAATCCTATCGATAGCCTCACCCTTGTATATAGATTTAAAGAAATCAACACTTCTTTCAATAAGGGCGGTTAGCCTTGATGCTGCCTGTGTATATTCCTCGTATGGTAGGTTTTTGTTAATCCACTCCGCTTCGGTTGCATTGTTAATTGCAGTGTCCAGCTCCAAGGCGGCTAATCCTGCTCTATTCATGGCAGCATCGATAACATCAAGTGCACCAAACGGCATTGAGCGTTGCATTAGCAACATACCGTCCGAAAGATATGTTGTTAATGTGTAGTTTGTTGAAATATCGATATATAGTGTTATGCCGGAAATTTGAAGGCTATTAAAGACCTGTAACTGAGAGTTAGCAACATGGTCGAATGCAATAAGGTTAAGACCAAGAATATCCGTTATTTTTTGGTAACTTGTCATTATATTTTTAGGGGCAGCCGTAACTAGCACACGACAACCTGGATTATCGCCTGAAATTGTTTCTATAAGCTTATGTGAAATTTGATAACCTGAAATGTCTATCGGGAAATAATCCTTAGAATTTGTAGCTATGAGATCTCCGATTTTATTCGCTTTAACAGGCGGAAGTGTAACCTCGCGGCTCACAATCTTAGAGGAGGACAACACATAGATTACATCCTGTGCATCGGTCGCACGATTACTTGCAATCTGCTCCTTTAAGGTGCTAGCCAAAATGTCACCGGCAGTTATCAAGCCATCGGAAACTGTATTCTCCGGCGTGGTGAAAAGAAAATTCCTAATCGAGTGAAAGCTTCTACCACGCTTTGAGCCTACGCTCACCTTTGTAATGTGTTCACCTATTTCAATTATTAAAGTTTTTTTAGCCATAATTACAGGCTCCCTCCAAAAATATATTATTGCCGCCGTTTTATCACCGACAAACTTTTACATCTTAAAATCCGAGCAGTCTCAGATACCAGCTTATAAGGGCCTCGCCCCAAAGAAGTGAGATAAAAACTCCCACCGATAGGTATGGTCCCATCGCAAGTGTACGGGATGCATTAAAAAATTTAATCCTAAAAACATGTATTATCGATCCTATAATACATGCCAAAAAGAAGGAAAGTATTGTAGGCCCTAGGCCGATAAACAATCCGCAACCTGCCATTAGCTTAACATCCCCACCACCAATTGCACGTCCGCCAGATAAAAACAATAAAAGTAATAACAGTATTGTTATTACTGCAAACCCAAGTAGATGGTCAAGATAATTATTAAGATTAAGTGCAAGCCTAACAACTGCAAGTATACCAATAAAAACTGTGGTTTGTATCGGTATTTCCAGTGTTCTTGCATCTATTACCGAAAGAACAAGCAATGCCGATACAAATATTGCACTTAGTAGTGCATCTATCGTAAACCCCATTACCATAAATACCACTAACCAAAGTATCGCATTTACAGCCTCTATTATAGGATATTGTGCCGAAATTTTCTCCCTACAACCGGAGCACCTGCCCCTTAAGAAAAGATAGCTAAACAACGGTATCAGTTCCCACCAACGTAGGCGCTTCTTGCAATGTAGGCAATGAGAAGACTCCCTTACGACTCCCTCCTTTTGCGGTATGCGCAGAATGCAAACGTTTAAAAAACTGCCTATGGTAACGCCAATCAGCGCAACAAAAATATATAATGGTAGGGTGACTAAGTCCATAAAAAAGAATGTCCCTTTCAAGGAGATAGATTATATCCAATAAAGTGCTATAATTGTAAAGGCATATGATGAAAGATGAAAGTAAAACAGCCTTTGACTTGCAAAAACCACCGTCTACTCACCTTTCACCATTAACCTTTAAGGGAACTGCGTTTCCCACAAGGGAATAAACCCCATAACAACCTAATACTATGTAGACCATAAGGCCAAAACGATAAGGCTTAACATGTGTTGCCGCCCAATTTTAGGGGCTATCGAGTGGCAAGTCGCCTATGGCCGATAAAATAAGGTTTCTAGGTCTGCCCTAAATTAGTTGCTCCATGCTGTGTAGTCTTCGCTTGGACTTACACTGTAGATATCATTAGTGGAATCAATTACGATTGTCCATGTTAAACCAGCAAGCGCATTTGCAACTGCACTCTCACCTCTAAGCCCTGCTAAACTACCTGTAGCAGCGGTTCCGCTAGCTGTAACTCCTGATGCACCGAATGCACCCATTATTGAGCCGTAAGCCGCTACTGCATCTGCTCCGGTAACAGTAACTGTACCTGTTGAAGGCACCCATACTACTGTATCACCATTCTCCAGTCTTCCGGATGCAACCTCAGCAACAATTAGTGATTCAAGGTTTGCAGCCTTAGATATATCGTTAGATATACGTGCATCATCCAAGAAACGGATAAACTGGGGGGCCAGTACACCTGCAAGGATTGCAATAATTGCAATAACGATAATTAGCTCAACAAGAGTAAAGCCTTTATTGTTGGTACGCGCTACTGCAAGCTTTTTGTCGAGAATTGTTTTCATAGTTATATTCCTTTCCCATTTTGATTTGAATCTATATTAATTTTCGGACCCCTAACTCCGAATAATTAATCAAATTTTGCCCTACATATTACCTAAGGCATCATACATCTCCATCATAGGCAACATAACTGCACCTACAATAGTACCGATAATTACAGCAAGTACAACGATTGTTGCCGGCTCAATGGCAGACATAACCATTGCCGTTGCTGCCTCTACCTCATCGTCATAATAGTCAGCAACCTTAGTAAGCATACCGTCGATATCACCGGTTTCCTCACCTATCTTTGTCATATGGCAGACAAGTGGTGGATACAACGACCCTTTAATAAACTGTTCTGATAGCGGTGCTCCCATAGACACGCTATCCTTTGCCTCTAAAAGCGATTCTTTAAACTGCACATTTGTCATCGTACCGGCAACAATTTCCAGTGCATTAATGAGTGGAATTCCGCCAGCAACAAGAGTAGACAAAGTTCGGCAGGTGCTTGCTGCAGCCGTTTTAACCGCAAGATCACCGAACAGGGGCAACCTAAGTTGGGCTTTTCCAAAAAACACCTTTCCGACCTCAGTTTTAGCAAACCTATTGATACCAACCACCCCACCGATGATCACAGCACCAACAATGTACCAAAATTCAATAATAAAATCACTGGCTGCAACTACTGCAACGGTAAGTGCCGGCAGCTCACTGCCTATACTACTTAGCATCGTTTCGAACTGTGGCACAACAAAAGCCAGCAATAGTATAACTACAAGTATAGCAACAACCATAATAACCAAAGGATATACAGACGATTTCATTACAAAAGCCTTTAGTTTTGCCTCCTTTTCGTACTGTTCTGCCATACGACCAAAGGAAACATCAAGGCTACCGGATTCCTCACCGGCACGAACCATAGTCACAAGTAGATTAGAAAATATCTTAGGGTGACGAGTCAGTGCCTCCGAAAGAGATGATCCTGCCTGTATTGATGTAAGGCTTTCGGCTAATGCAGCTTTCATCATCTTGTTTTCTGTCTGCTCCGTTAGCATTTCAAGTGCACTGGTTATAGGAACACCTGCTGAAGTTATACTTACAAACTGACGACAAAAAACTGCCAAATCTCGTGGTTTTGGTTTTGATTCTACAATTGTAATATTGATATCTCTTGATAGCACACTACCGGCAGATACACTTATAGGTAGGTTGCCCTCTTCTTTAATAAGGCTTTTGGCTTGTTCAATATCCGTAGCCTCGATGCTGCTTTTTATCTCTTTTCCTTTTTGATCGATTGCTGTATAACTAAAAGTTGCCAAAATATTCTCCCCTATATATCTTGATGAATTTATACAAATAACAACTACAAATAACATTATATAGTATTTTATTTCATTTTGCAACACAAACATACTGCTATAACAAAAATTAAGCATACATTTTTAATATAATTCACAAAAGCAGCTTAATAGCTTGATTCGTTACAGTTTTATAAGTCGAAACATTATCAAAAAAGTCTTTTACTTAGATTCGGCCTATCTTGCGCAAAGATAAGTGCATTTTCTTGACTTATTTTCCCGGATAAGGATAGTTCTAACAATGCATCATCCATCGTTTTCATTCCGATTTTTGCGTTTGTCTGAATTACCGATGGTATCTGAAAAGTTTTTGCTTCGCGGATATTGTTACGTATTGCCGGGTTAGATAGCATTACTTCAAAAGCTGCCACACGGCCCCTGCCGTCTGCGAGTGGTATTAGCTGTTGTGAAACCACACACTCCAGTACGTCGGCAAGCTGAGTTCTAATCTGCTGCTGTTGGTATGGTGGGAAGACATCAATTATACGATCGATAGTATTTGCTGCACCTACGGTATGAAGTGTGGAGAATACAAGATGTCCTGTCTCCGCTGCTGTTACTGCGATAGAAATAGTCTCAAGGTCACGCATCTCACCAACAAGAATTACATCCGGATCTTGTCGCAAAGCAGCACGCAAGGCATTTGGGAAATTTCTAGTGTCTGCACCCACCTCACGCTGATTAACTATTGACTTTTGATGATTGTGCAGATACTCAATAGGATCTTCGAGTGTTAAGATATGGTGGCTATGTTTTCTATTTATTTGGTTAATAAGGCTAGCAAGGGTTGTAGATTTGCCACTGCCGGTTGCACCGGTTACTAGTACAAGCCCACGCTTTTTATCACACATGTCCACTACCGCCTGCGGTAGACCTAAGGTGTCCGGCTCCGGTATATCGGAGTTTAATATACGAGCGGAAAAAGCGTAACTTCCTCTTTGTGTGAATGCATTTACACGAAACCGCCCTACCGAATTAACAGAATAAGCAAAGTCAACCTCCCCAAAGTCATCAAGCTGTTTTATCAAAAGTGGTGTCATGATACTTTTTATCAGCTCTTCAATATCATGAGGTAAAAGTTTCATTTCGGCCATCGGGATTAATTTGCCATCGATACGTGCTATCGGTGGCATTCCTGCAGTAACATGAACATCTGATGAATTTAACCTAACTGCCGAACTTACAAGCTCTGAAAATTTAAACATCTTACACTCCTTGTTATAAAATAATATTCAAACATAACTATGAGCGATATATCTTAATATATACCGCTCATTATAAAATTTTACTCTTCGAAGGATACCTTTAACATTTCCTCTACTGTTGTAACGCCTTCAAGAACCAACTTCACGGCGCTCATTCTTAAGCTATTCATACCACTTTTCACTGCTGTATTTTTAATAGTCTCGGTTGTACCATGGTTACTTATAATCGCCTTGAGTTCAGGTGTAATATCCATTATCTCGTAAACACCGATACGTCCGTAAAAGCCTACATTGTTGCACATAGTACACCCTACAGGTTCGCTTATATTAATTGTCCTTTGCAGAGCATCATTTGAAAAGCCCATTAACAACTTTTCCGAATCGGTAGCAAGGCGACTCTTTTTGCAGGTTGGACAAAGTCGCCTAACAAGACGCTGTGCAATAACTCCGGCAAGAGAATCGGCAAGCAGGTAAGATTCAATACCCATATCAAGTAATCTAGATATAGTAGCAGCGGAGCTGTTGGTATGTAGCGTACTTACAACCAGATGGCCTGTAATAGATGCCTGAACCGCAATGGTCGCTGTCTCTATGTCTCTAATCTCACCTATCATTATTATATCCGGATCTTGTCGAAGTATGGACCGCAAAGCGTTTGCAAAGGTGAGGTCAGCCTTTACGTTAACCTGAACCTGATTAATTCCGGCGATGTTTGCCTCTACAGGATCCTCTACGGTAATTATATTTACATTTACATTGTTAAGTTCAGATAGGGCGGTATAGAGTGTAGTTGACTTGCCGCTACCGGTAGGTCCTGTAATAAGAATAATACCGTTAGGATTTTTTAGCATATGCTCAAATTTTTTAAGGTCATTCTCATTCATACCTAGCTCTTGCTTTGTCATAGTAAGTGCAAGAGAGGAGGCGATACGCATAACTATCTTTTCACCAAAGCTGGATGGCAGTATAGAAACTCGAATATCATATTCTGCCCTGTCGACAATAAGGTTTATTCGTCCATCCTGTGGCTTACGCTTTTCCGAAATGTCCATATCTGCCATAATCTTAATACGCGTTACCATACCCGGCAAAAGATTAATGTCGTAAAGCATTTTTTCCATCAAAGTGCCGTCAACACGATAGCGTATTCTGACGTTTTTTTCCATTGCGTCAAAATGGATATCACTGGCACGTTGGCGAACTGCCTGTTCTATAATCGAGCGCACAAGTTGAACCATCGGTGCGTTATCCAGTTCTGCCTGTTGGGCAGCCTCAACGGCCTCTATCACAGCTAATTGGCTTTCGCGTTCCTTGGCATACTGTTCTGCCGCAGACATTGCCTCGTCACTTCCAAAATATTTATCAAGCACAAGGTTAATTTCGCCAATAGTGGCAATTCTCGGTTCAATTATAAAGTTAGTTATTATCTCAAGGTCCTGCTGTGCTAATGTATCAAGCGGGTTAGACATAGCAACTATAAGGACATGTGAATTTTCAGGGCTTAACCCAAGGGGTAGTGCCGTATGTTTTCTAAGCACGGTGCCGCTTACAAGTGATATCACTTCGGGTGAAATCTGAATACTTCTTAAATCTACACGTGGTATTCCAAGCTGTATTTCCAGCATACTCGCAATATCGTCATCGGTAACATACCCAAGCTCTATCAGGCAGTCTCCAAGCCATTTGTGCATCTTTTTCTGCAATTCCAGCGCCCTATCTAGCTGCTCTTCAGTTATCACAGATTTTAGTACAAGCAGGTCGCCTAAGCGATATTTTTTCAAATCATTATTCATGTTCACCTTGATTTTATTGGCTATTATGTATAATTATATCATTATGCATTTTAAATTGCAATAATCATAAAAACCAAATTTTTTATTATTTTTGTATTTATGTAACAACTTGTTGAAATAGCCAAAATAATATGCTAAACTTATGTCATATAAAATAAAATTTAACTGGTATGGTGTTATTTATGAAAAGACGAATTTTTGAAATAATAAGTCCCGCAGCGAAAGATGATTCTTACAGCAGAATATTCGATATGCTGGTTGTCGGAATTATCATTCTTAACGTTGTAGGAATAGGTGTCTCGACATTTAATCATACTTCTGAGTTCTTATATATGTTTACCGAGAGTATCGAGCTGGTTTCGGTACTTATATTTACGATTGAATATCTACTGCGGTTGTGGACAAGCGACATGCTTTACCCGGAGTCCGGCAAAATTATGTCACGTATAAAATACATCGTTTCCTTTATGGCAATAATCGACTTAGTTTCTATATTGCCATTTTTCCTACCATTTTTTATAACCTTGGATGCAAGACTTTTAGACACACTAAGAATTTTACGCCTACTACGTATATTTAAGCTACACAGGTATACAAATGCATTAACATCAATGCACAAAGTTATAAGAAGAAAAGGTAAACTTCTTATATCCTCTGTGTCGGTTATCATTCTACTTACAATAATAACCGCAATAGTTATCTACAACATAGAGTCAGAGGCCCAACCTGAGGTGTTTGAAAACGCCTTTTCGGGCTTATGGTGGGCTGTTGCAACCTTTACTACAGTAGGTTATGGTGATATAGTGCCGATAACGGTAGCCGGAAAACTTTTCAGTAGTTTTATAGCGTACCTCGGCCTTGGACTTATCGCTATACCTACCGGAATCATCTCCGCCGGATTTGTAGAGCTTGATAATGAAAGACATGAGAAGGAGATAATGAAAATTCAAGCCAATATAGATAACGATGAAGATGATAAAAAGTGCTTTTGTCCATACTGTGGAAAGAATATAGAGTAGTTTTGTTGTAAATCATCAGTTCTTATGTTACAATAATATTTATAGTTTTATTCGGAGGTGATTAATGAATATATACAGATCAAGCGAGGATTATCTCGAAACGATTTTGTTTCTTAAGAATAAACTTGGGGTGGTGCGCTCCATAGACATTGCAAATGAACTTAACTTTACAAAACCCAGTGTTAGTATTGCAATGAAAAAACTTCGTGAAAACGATTATATCTTTGTAGATGAGAACGGATTTATAACACTTAGTGATAAAGGTATGGAAATCGCAAGTAAAGTTTCCCAACGGCATGAGGTGTTGACAATATTTTTAACAAAACTTGGTGTATCACCCGAGAATGCAAAGGCTGATGCTTGCAAAATAGAGCACGACATAAGCGAGGAATCGTTTGTGTGTATCAAAAAACACCTTAGCAGCTTTTAGATATATTAGGCTGCAACGGTAAATTATGAAAAAACATAATATTCTTAGCTTTTATCCCTTTACAAAAGGATTTCGTCATTATATTCTACTTTCGTTTATTTCGGTGATACTTGCCGTGGTATTAGGATATCTTACACCACAGGTAGTACGTATAACGGTGGACTCCATTATTGGTGACGAGCCTTTTGCCCTTCCCAGATTTTTGGTAGATATTATTGAGGATAATGGCGGCCGGGGCTTTCTTGCAGAAAGCCTAATTATCTGTGCAATAATATCTTTTATCCTGTCGGTGTCTGCTGCAATTTGTGATTTTTTTGCCCGTCGATTTCTTGTATTAGGGTCGGAGGGTATTTTAGAGCGTCTAAGAAACAGTCTTTTTGAGCATATCCAGCTACTCCCCTACCGTTGGCATAACGACCACCAGACAGGCGACATTATTCAACGCTGTACAATGGATATCGATACAATAAAAAACTTTATCAACGAGCATCTACAAGCTCTTGTCCGCACAATATTTCTAATTATTGTTGCACTTGCATTAATGTTCCCAATGAATGTACAGATGTCCCTTATCGCACTTGCTTTTATACCAATTACTTTAACATATTCCTTAGTTTTTTACAGTCTTATAGGCAGGAAATTTAAACATGCCGATGAATGTGAGGGTGAGTTAAACTCCATTGCACAGGAAAATTTAACAGGTGTTAATGTTGTACGTGCCTTTGGCAGGCAACAGTATGAATTCTCAAAGTTTGAACAAAAAAACGAAGAGTTTGCAAACCACTGGATAAATCTTGGTGTATTGATGGGACTTAACTGGGGTATTGGCGATCTTATAGGTTTTATTCAGATAGTGCTACTTATAGTTGTTGGTAGTTTTTTGGCAGTTGACGGCACAATTACTCTTGGCGACTTTATCACCTTTGTATACTATAACGCCATACTTGTATGGCCTATTCGTCAACTTGGTCGTATTCTTTCAGAGCTAAGTAAATCATCGGTAAGTGCACGGCGTATATTTGACATCTTAGATGCTAAGCGTGAACCCTCTTGCCAAAATCCAATCGCTGCCGATATGTCAGGTGATATCGAATTTAAAAATGTTACCTTTAGCTATAATGAAAATGCCACGGTTTTAAAAAACATAACCTTTAAAGTAGAGCGTGGAAAAACGCTTGGCATTTTAGGCCCTACCGGTAGCGGAAAATCCACACTTATGTACCTACTGGACCGTCTTTACGAGTTGCCGAAGAATGGTGGAAGTATCACCATAGGCGATGTTAATATACAGGACATGGACATACATTATCTAAGAAAAAATATTGGAATTGTTTTACAAGAGCCTTTTTTATTTTCAAAAACATTCAGCGAAAATATCTCAGACGGTGCCGATGGCGCTAATATTGACAGAATACGTGAATACTCTAAAATTGCGGTAATAGATGAATCTATTGTCGGGTTTGCGCATGGTTATGATACTATTATAGGTGAGCGTGGTGTAACTATCTCCGGTGGTCAGCGCCAACGGGTTGCAATTGCAAGAATGTTGATGCAGGATACACCGATCAAGGTCTTTGACGACTCGCTTTCTGCAGTAGACATGGAGACTGACGCTAAAATCCGCAAAGCAATAAAAGAGCGTGTTAAAGGTACAACAATTATCATAACTCATCGTGTTGCAACAGTAATGAATGCTGACAAGATATTGATTATGGATAAAGGGCAGATTGTAGAAAGTGGCACCCATAAGGAGTTAATCGAAGAGGGTGGAATCTATAGTCGGATATTTGCTAGTCAGAGCATAGGGAAGGAGGACTGATTATCGAAAATTATGACGTAAGCTTAAACACTTCACTATCCTCTTTAAAAACTTGGAGGGTTATTCTTCCTTTCGTTACTCCATACCGCAGATATATCGCTATACTCGGTGTGCTAATGTTAAGTGCCGCCTGCATCGATATTATTATGCCACTTTTAAGTGGCTATGCAGTTGCAAACTTTATAGAGCCTGGCACAACCTCCGGAATAACTCAGTTTATTACAGTGTGTGCATTACTAATTTTAGTTCAGGCATTTACTACATTTTTCATGGCTAAGATTGCTTTGATTGTTGAGATGCGAATTGCACGTGATATTAAATCGGCAATGTTTAAGCATCTACAAACACTCGGCTTTGACTATTATAATACAACTCCTGTTGGGACTACTCTTGCAAGGGTTATGAGTGATTCCATGAAGATAGGCACAATTTTTGCCTGGGGACTTGTAGATATTGTGTGGAGTATAGCATGTATTATCGGGTACATCGTTATGATGTTTCGGATAGATGTGAACCTTGCATTTTTGGTTGTATCTGTAGTGCCGTTTATTGCTATCTTCACCTATATTTTTCAACATAAAATCCTACTTGCAAACCGTAATGTGAGAAATATTAACGCCGAACTTACGCGAAAGTATAACGAAGGAATCACCGGTGCGAAAACTTCTAAAGCGCTGGTTATAGAGCATAAAAATTTACATGATTTTATGAAAACCACCGGCGAGATGAAACATGGTTCTATTCATGCAGTAATGCTTACAGCTATATACATCCCTATCGTTGCAGCCTTAACATCGATTGCTGTTGCATTCGTCATCACCTACGGCGGAGAGCTTGTTATACTGGAAGAACTGGGTATAGATGGACTTGCTGTTTTTATTAACTATGCGCTTGTTGTGGCACAGCCGGTACAGCAACTTGCAAGAACCCTATCTACCCTTGTGGCAGCACAGGTAAATGTTGAGCGTTGTAATCATCTATTATCTCAAAAACCTATGGTAACCGACACCGTGCAGGTTATAGAGAATTACGGTGATTCATTCAACCCAAAATATGAAAACTTTGAGCCTATCGTGGGTAACATAACCTATGATAATGTAACGTTTATGTACCATGACGGCGTTGAAAATGTACTTGAAAACTTTAATCTTGATGTTCCGGCCGGTACAACCGTTGCAATTGTTGGCGAAACCGGCGCCGGCAAATCTACCCTTGTTAACCTTACCTGCCGATTTTATGAACCTACGTCAGGCAGAATATTAATAGATGGTGTGGACTATAGAAATCGCAGCCAATTATGGTTACAAAGCAGTATAGGATATGTGCTACAAACACCGCATCTTTTCTCCGGATCGGTAAAAGATAACATACGCTACGGCCGGCTTAATGCCACCGACGAGGAAATTATCTCGGCGGCTAAAATAGTAAAAATTCACGATACAATTATAGCTATGGAAAAAGGATATGATAGCGAAGTTGGTGAAGGTGGCAGCCACCTTTCAACAGGCCAAAAACAGCTTATATCTTTTGCAAGGGCAATCATATCAAATCCTGCAATATTTGTTTTGGATGAGGCAACGTCCTCTATAGACACTGAAACCGAGACGCTTATTCAGGAGGCAATAGAAAAACTTGTAGGTTCCCGAACCTCGTTTTTAATTGCTCATCGTCTATCCACTATCAAAAAAGCAGATATCATACTGGTAGTGAAAGATGGAAAGATAATCGAGAAAGGCACCAATAACGAGCTGCTTAGTAACGGTGGCTATTATGCTGATCTTTATTATAAACAGTTTGCCGAGGAGGCAACCGAAAAGATTTTCTCAGAGAAAGGTAATTAATATGTGTGGAATTGTTGGTTATGTTGGCGCAAGCGGCGCAAAAAAAGTAATTCTAAACGGCCTTAAAAAGCTTGAATATCGAGGCTACGACTCAAGTGGAATTGCATTAAATATAAAAAACAATATAGAGGTAAAAAAGTGTAAAGGTCGCATAGCCGAACTGGAGCAGCTTATAGGTGGTAATGAATTTGATTCCGGCTGTGGCATCGGTCATACAAGGTGGGCTACTCATGGTGAGCCATCCGATGTAAACTCTCATCCACATCTAAGCGGAAGCGGAAAAATTGCTATAGTACATAATGGTATTATAGAAAATTATGAAGAGCTGAAAAATAAACTTATAGAGGAAAAAGGATCAAATTTTATTTCGGTAACCGATTCGGAAGTTGTTGCACATCTTATAGAGTCGTATTATTCCGGCGACCTACTTGATGCTATCTACAAGGCAGTATCGGACATGAGAGGTGCATATGCTATCGCAGCAATATCGGCCGATGAGCCAGAAAAAATAGTAGCTGTTCGCAAAGATAGCCCTATGGTAGTGGGCATATCACACGATGCAAACTATGTTGCATCTGATATACCTGCACTACTTAGATATGTTAGAGAAATATATCTTATTGAAAATAATGAAACTGTTGTCCTAACTAAGGACGGTGTGGACATATACAACGCAGATAAAAAACCTGTATACCGTGATGTGTTTCATGTTACATGGGATGCTGATTCTGCAGAAAAAGATGGCTATGATCATTTTATGTTTAAGGAAATTCACGAGCAGCCCAAGGGGCTAAGCGAAACACTTCAACGTCGCTTAAAAGACAACGAGCTTGTACTGGACGGTATAAAACTTAGCAAAGAGGATCTTGAAAAGTATACCAGAGTATATATTGTTGCCTGTGGTACTGCCTACCATGCCGGGTTAATCGGCAAATATGCTATAGAGAAATTTGCAAATATTCCGGTAGAGGTTGATGTAGCATCAGAATTTCGGTACCGCGAACCGTTTTTAGATAATAAAACCTTATTTATAGCAATAAGCCAATCCGGTGAAACACTCGATACGCTTGCTGCACTACGTTGTGCAAAAGCAGCAGGAGCAAGAATACTCTCGATTGTAAATGTTGTTGGTAGCTCGGTCGCAAGGGAGTCGGATGATGTTTTTTACACATGGGCCGGGCCAGAGATAGCTGTTGCATCCACCAAGGCATATACTACCCAACTTATGTGCCTATACCTTATCGCTATTTATATGGGTAGGCTAAAGGGACTTTTAAAAGATGACAAATATTATAGCTATCTTACAGAGCTTAACACCATACCAGAAAAATTGCATAAGGTTTTAAGTAATGAAAGCCAGCTACAAAACCTTGCAAAACAGCTTTACAAAACTAATCAGGTATTCTTTATCGGTAGGGGTGTGGACTGTAGCGTATCGTTTGAGGGGTCTTTAAAGTTAAAGGAGATATCATATATTAACTCGTTTGCAATTGCCGCAGGTGAGCTAAAGCACGGAACTATTGCACTTATTGAGCAGGATACCCTTGTAGTCGCTGTCGCCACACAGAGCGCCCTTTATGAAAAGATGATGTCTAACATTCAGGAAGTTAAGTCCCGCGGTGCAAGGGTTATAGGCCTTACAAAGGTAGGTAACGAGGTAATCGAAAACACCGTTGACACTGCTATATTTATTCCTGATTGCTCCGATGAGTTCACACCACTTCTAAGTATCGTACCTCTACAGATATTCTCATATTATATTGCAAAACTTCGTGGTTGCGATATAGACAAACCAAAAAATCTTGCAAAGAGCGTTACGGTAGAATAATTTAATAATAATCTCTAAGAGTTTTGCCCTTAGAGATTATTGTGTAATATGTAAAATAGATTGCTCAACTATTGTCATAATGCGAAAAATGTGATATAATATCACTCAAAGTAGAACAATGAGGTAGCTATGAAAAAGTTTAAAAAGGTAGTACTTGCATATTCCGGTGGTCTTGATACCTCAGTTATCATTCCATGGCTAAAAGAAAACTATGATAACTGTGAAGTTATAGCCGTTTCCGGCGATGTAGGACAGGGCACCGAACTTGAAGGTTTGGAGGAAAAAGCCATTCAAACCGGTGCATCCAAGCTATATATAGAGGATTTAAAAAAGGAATTTGTTGAGGATTTTATCTTCCCAACACTTAAGGCCGGCGCAAAATATGAAGATCGCTATCTTCTTGGAACAGCGTTTGCGCGACCTATCATTGCGAAACGCATTGTAGAGATTGCCCTTGAGGAGGGTGCTGATGCAATTGCGCATGGTTGCACCGGCAAAGGAAACGACCAGGTTCGTTTTGAGTTAACAATTAAGGCGTTTGCTCCGGATATGGGAATTATTGCACCTTGGAGAACATGGGAATTTAAGAGTCGTGACGATGAGATTGAATATGCTGAAAAGCATAATATTCCATTAAAAATCAATCGTGAAACAAACTATTCTAAGGATAAAAACATCTGGCATCTATCTCACGAGGGAATGGATCTTGAAGATCCGGCAAACGAGCCCCTTTTTGATAAAATACTTGAGATGGGCGTTTCACCCGAAAAAGCACCCGATAAACCAACCTATGTAACTGTATCGTTTGATAAGGGTATCCCAGTGGCAGTGGATGGTGTCAAACTTGACGCTGTAGCTTTAGTCGAAAAATTAAACGAGGTAGGCGGTGCCAACGGTGTTGGTATTGAAGACATAGTGGAAAATCGCCTTGTAGGGATGAAATCCCGTGGTGTATATGAAACACCGGGTGGAAGTATTCTTTATCGTGCGCATGAGGCATTGGAAACACTTTGTTTAGACAAACAAACACAACACTACAAGATGGTATTATCCCACAAATTTGCAGAGATAGTATACGATGGCCAATGGTTTACACCACTACGCGAAGCTTTGAGTGCGTTTGTTGATAAAACCCAGGAGACTGTAACAGGTGAAGTAAAATTAAAACTATATAAAGGCAACATGATTCTATCCTCTGTCACAAGTCCCTATACACTTTATGATGAGGAGGTTGCAACTTTTGGTGAAGAAGAAGTTTACAACCAACAGGATAGTGAAGGTTTTATAAATCTATTTGGCCTACCACTGCAGGTAAAGGCAAAGCTAGATGCAAAACGCAATAAATAATTGAAAGGTATATAGATGAAACTATGGGCAGGCCGTACCGACGGTGATGTTGATAAAAGATTAAATGATTTTAACTCCTCCCTACCCTTTGACTGCCGACTTTTTGCGCAGGACATTGAGGGTTCGCTTGCCCATGCGAAGATGCTATGTGACTGCGGAATAATCACTAATGTTGATTATTCCGCAATATTTAAAGGTTTAAACGAAATCCTTAATGATATTAACTCAGGTGTATTAACCTTTAACAGCGATGCTGAGGATATTCATATGTTTATCGAAGCAGAGCTTACCCAAAGGGTGGGTGATGCCGGTAAGCGTCTTCACACCGCACGTAGTAGGAATGATCAGGTGGCTGTTGATTTAAGGCTTTATCTCCGTGATCGCATAACTGTTATGGATGGTATGCTATGCCAACTTATCGAGACTTTGTTGCAAATTGCAGAGCAACACATTAGCACCGTTATGCCGGGCTACACACATCTACAAAGGGCGCAACCTATAACATTTGCACACCACCTTTGTGCCTATTGCTACATGCTTTTAAGGGATTTGTCAAGGCTTAAAGACTGTAACAAGAGAATGAATGAATGCCCACTTGGTAGTGGTGCTTTAGCATCCACCGGCTATGATATCGACCGATTAAAGACGGCACAGCTACTTGGCTTTGATAAACCCTGTGGCAATAGCCTTGACGGTGTTTCGGATAGGGATTATTGCATAGAGCTTGCAGGGACACTTTCGATCATTATGGTACATCTCTCTCGTTTTTGTGAGGAAATAATACTATGGTGTTCCCACGAGTTTAAGTATATCGAGCTGGATGATAGATTTTCTACAGGATCTTCAATCATGCCACAGAAAAAAAATCCCGATATTGCTGAGCTTGTGCGAGGTAAAAGTGGGCGTGTCGTTGGTGATTTAATTTCGTTAATTACTATGCTAAAGGGTACTCCGCTTGCCTACAATAAGGATATGCAAGAAGATAAAGAGGCAATATTTGACGCTGTAGATACTGTAGTATCCTGCCTTGAAGCATTTACGCCGATGGTGCAAACCATGAAAATATTACCAGAAAACATGCGTACAGCAGCTGCAAAAGGTTTTATTAACGCTACCGACTGTGCTGACTATCTTGTAGGTAAAGGCATGGCATTTAGGGATGCATACAAGGTTATAGGTTCTCTTGTGGCTCGATGTATTAAAGAAGATAAAACACTTGAGACGCTTACTCTCGATGAGTATAACGAGGCAAGCGAACTATTTTCGCAAGATATATACGAAACTATTACACTAGAACGATGTGTCGAGGTTCGAAAAGCTACCGGCGGACCATCCCCTGTGGCTGTAAGTAAATCAATTAACGACATAAAAGATAGACTAACGGAGTGTAGGAATGGTTAAGGTTGGAATAATAGGTGCATCCGGCTATGCGGGTGCAGAACTTGTTAGATTACTGTATTCACACGATAAGGCACAAGTTTGTGCAATGTCATCGGTTAGCTTTGAAGGCAAGCCATTGTCTGCCGTCTACCCCTCATTTCTTACACTTGAAGATAACCTGCTTGTAGACGAAGACACGGTAATAAACAAGAGTGATGTTGTGTTTGCTTCGCTTCCCCACGGACTTTGTGAAGAAATAGCAAAAAAGTGTATGGATAAAGGGTGTAGGTTTATTGATCTTGGAGCAGACTTTCGCCTTAAGCAGGAAGAGGATTTTAAGGAATGGTATAACCTTCCATTTAAGTATCATGATCTACACGGCAAGGCTGTTTATGGTCTTAGCGAATTGTTTAGTAAGGAGATAGCATCCGCACAGATAATTGCAAATCCCGGATGTTATCCTACAAGTGTTGCACTTGGCCTTGCACCGCTGTTAAAAAACGGTTTAATAAAGAATGATATCATAATTGACTCAAAGAGTGGTACCACCGGTGCTGGACGTAGTTTAAGCCAGACTACCCATTTTGCTGAATGTAACGAGAATTTTGCTCCCTATAAGGTTGCACAGCATCGCCACACCCCTGAAATCGAGCAGACACTGTCTACTATCTGCGGTGATGATGTATCTGTAACATTTGTACCTCATCTGCTTCCTATTAATCGTGGTATTCTCTCAACAATGTATACTACCCCACATAGCGCAACAAGCTATGATGAGGTTTATAATCTATATCGCGAATTTTATAAGGATGCTCCGTTTGTAAGAATTCTTACAGATGGCTGTACAGCCTCTATAAAGCCTGTTAAATATTCTAACTACTGCGATATCTCTATTCACTATGACCGACGATGCGGCCGGATAATTATAGCCTCGGCCATCGATAATATGGTCAAGGGTGCCGCCGGCCAGGCAATCCAGAATATGAATATTATGCTGGGGATTAACGAGACTACGGGTCTGTGTATCGTTCCACCGGCTTTTTAGAACAGGAGTGAATAATGGATATAAAAAAGATTGAAGGAGGAGTATGTGCCCCGCTGGGCTTTACCGCCTCCGGTGTTCATTGCGGTATAAGAAAAAACAAAAGCAAGTTGGACCTTGCCTTAATTTATAGTAAAGAGCGTTGCGCTGCTGCATCGGTTTATACCTTAAACAAGGTTGTGGGGGCACCTATCATTGTAACAAAGCAGAATATAGCAGATGGATATGCCCATGCGATAATATGTAATAGCGGAAATGCAAACACCTGCAATGTCGATGGTGTTGATAAGGCTAACATCACCTGCGAAGGTATTGCAAAAGAGCTTAATATTGATGTAGGCGATGTTATAGTTGCCTCTACAGGCGTAATCGGCCAGCCTTTAGACGTTGATGCATTACTTAGCGGAATACCTAAACTTGTAAGCGAACTTAGCGACAACGACGAGAATGCTTGTGAAGCAATACTTACCACCGATCTTGTAAAAAAAGAGATAGCGGTGGAATTTAATCTAGATGGAAAACGTTGTAGGATAGGTGGTATTGCAAAAGGTAGCGGAATGATACACCCCAACATGGCCACTATGCTCTGTTTTGTCACAACCGATGTATCGATATCTCCCGAGATGTTACAGTTAGCATTGAACGATACCGTTAATGCTAGCTTTAATATGGTTAGTGTAGATGGTGATACCTCTACAAACGATATGGTTTCTATTATTGCAAACGGAAGTGCCAAAAACAATAGAATCGAAAATCATTGCGATGAATATATAATCTTTCATCGCGCCTTACTAAAGTTATGTACACACCTTTGCCGTATGGTTGCAGCGGATGGTGAGGGAGCAACCAAGCTACTGGAATGTAATGTAACAGGCGCACCAACACAACAGGTTGCAAGGATAGTTGCTAAGTCGGTAATAACATCCAGTCTATTTAAGGCAGCTATGTTTGGCGAGGATGCAAACTGGGGACGTGTACTATGTGCCATAGGTTATGCAGAAGCTGAGTTCGATATTGAACATGTGGATGTATTTCTAAAGAGTGAACGTGGCTCCGTTAAGGTATGTGAAAATGGGTCCGGCGTTGAATTTTCAGAAGAAAAAGCTGCTGATGTACTTGTTTCTGATGAAGTTCGTATCGAAATTTCCCTTGGTAACGGTGATGGATCGGCTACCGCTTGGGGCTGTGACCTTAGCTACGACTATGTAAAAATCAACGGTGATTACCGCACATAACGGAGGGATAAATATATGATAAGCGATATGGACAAAGCGCAGATATTAATTGAGGCTTTACCTTATATACAGCGCTATCGCAGTAAGACTGTGGTAATAAAGTATGGCGGAAACGCAATGACATCCCCCGAGCTTAAATCAGCAGTTATGGAGGATTTAGTATTGCTTAGCCTTATGGGCTTAAGAATAGTACTCGTGCATGGCGGTGGTCCTGAAATCACCGATATGCTGAAAAAAATGCAAATCGAAAGTCGTTTTGTGAATGGGCTACGTTACACCGACAAGGAGACTGCAGCTGTTGTACAGATGGTTCTTGCCGGCAAACTTAGTAAGGAATTGGTATATCTATTGCAGCGTGGCGGAGGCAAAGCGCTTGGAATATGCGGCCTTGATGGCGGTATGCTTAGTGCAAAAAAACATATAAGTAAGAACGACCTTGGCTTTGTAGGTGATATAACCGATGTAAATGTAGCACCGATTATCGATGCACTTGATTGTGGCTATATACCTGTAGTCGCAACGGTTGCCGGTGATGACGAAGGTAATGTGTATAACATTAATGCCGACACTGCTGCATCCAGAATTGCAAGTGCACTTAAAGCCGAAAGCCTAATATTAATGACCGATATTAAAGGCCTTTTGGAGAACAAGGATGATGAAAACACCTTAATACCTGAGGTAAGCGTTAGTGATGTCCCCCACCTTATAAAACGCGGTGTTATATCCGGTGGGATGATTCCTAAGGTGGATTGTTGTGTGGAGGCGGTTCGACGGGGTGTGAACCGCACATTTATACTTGATGGGCGTGAAAAACATGCTATTCTTATTGAAATTTTGTCCGATAAGGGTAGTGGCACAATGTTTTACTAATTAGGAGAGTTATAATGACAATTGAAAATATAAAGAGCAGCTATGATGATTCGGTTGCCGGAACCTATGCACGCTTTCCAATATGTATTGAGAGCGGAAAGGGTTCTTTGTGTTACGATATCGAGGGCAAGGAATATATTGACTTTACAACAGGAATCGGTGTTAACAGTCTTGGTTTTTGTGACGATGGTTGGTCTAAAACTGTAGCAGATCAGGCAGCAAAATTAAACCATATATCAAACCTATACTATACATTACCAGGTGTAGAGCTTGCGACGGCGCTTTGTAGGCGTACCGGTTATAGCAATCTATTTTATTCAAACTCTGGAGCCGAGGCTAACGAGGGGGCAATTAAGGCTGCTAGAAAATATTCTTATGACAAATACGGAGAAAACAGAAACCAAATTATCACACTAATAAACTCTTTTCACGGCCGTACAATTACTACACTTTCCGCAACAGGTCAAGATTACTTCCACAACTACTTTTTCCCTTTTACCGAGGGCTTCTTGTACTGCCCTGCCGGTGATATTAATGCATTAAAGGATATGCTTACTGATAAAGTTTGCGCTGTAATGATAGAATTCGTACAGGGAGAGGGTGGAGTAATTAAACTTGATCCGGAATATGTTAATCAGCTTTTCAAGCTATGCAGCGAAAAAGATATACTCGTAGTCGCCGATGAGGTTCAAACAGGAATCGGGCGTACCGGCAAACTACTTGCATCGCAGCACTATGATGTACAACCTGATATTACTACACTAGCTAAGGGTCTAGCTGGTGGACTACCTATAGGAGCAGTACTTTTCAACGAAAAGACAAAAGATGTGCTTTCAGCGGGTACCCATGGTTCTACTTTTGGTGGTAACCCAATTTCAGCTGCAGCTGCGCTTTATACCATTAACACTATAGATGACGAACTACTTTCTCAGGTTACGTTAAAGGCTGAACACATAAAAAGGCGACTACTTGCTATGAAGCATGTTAATGCAGTTGATGGACTTGGTCTAATGATCGGAATTGATGTTTATCCACTTGTTGCGAGCGATATTTTAAAGTCGGCTATAGATAAAGGTTTACTTCTTCTCACTGCTAAAGATAAGGTACGATTACTGCCTCCACTTAATATATCCATGGAGGTTTTGGATAGAGGACTTGATATTATAGAAGAACTTCTCTCTTAACATTAGAAAGGAATAATGATGGAACATCTACTAAAGCTCGCTGATCTTACGAGCGAAGAAATAATTGATATACTCAACCTCGCAGACCAGCTTAAATACCAGCAGATGCATGGCCTACCACATCGTCATCTTGAAGGCAAGACACTGGGTATGATTTTTCAAAAATCCTCTACACGTACAAGGGTATCTTTTGAGGTAGGTATGTACCAACTCGGTGGCTCGGCATTATTTTTATCCTCCAACGACCTGCAGATAGGTAGAGGAGAGCCGGTTTGTGATACCGCAAGAGTACTTTCCCGTTATCTTGACGGAATAATGATAAGAACCTTTGAACAATCAGAGGTCGAGGAGTTGGCAGAATTTGCAAACATTCCCATTATAAATGGCTTAACTGACTACGCTCACCCATGCCAGATTCTTGCCGATTTGATGACAATTCGCGAGCACAAAGGGCATCTTGAAGGCTTGAAGATGTGCTATATTGGCGATGGTAATAATATGGCAAATTCGCTTATTATCGGTGGATTGAAGGTTGGGATGTCTGTTAGTGTTGCAACGCCAAAAGGCTATGAGCCAGCCGATGATGTTATGCAGTTTGCAAAAGAGTACAGCTGTTTTGACCATACTAACGACCCAATGATAGCTGCTAAGGACGCTGATGTTGTTATAACTGATGTATGGGCCTCTATGGGACAGGAGGGTGAAGCAGAGATTCGTAAAAAAGCTTTTGTCGGTTATCAGATTAACGACGAATTAATGTCCGTTGCAAAGCCGGATGCTATGGTTCAGCACTGCTTACCCGCACATCGCGAAGAGGAGATAACCGCTGCGATGTTCGAAAAACATGCAGATGCAATATTTGATGAAGCAGAAAACCGTCTACACGCACAGAAGGCTGTTATGGTTAAACTTATGGGCAACCGTAACGGAAAGGAATAATAAAGATATGAAAGAGAAATTTTACATCACCACCCCAATTTACTACCCATCCGATAAACTTCATATAGGCCACGCCTATAGCACGGTTATTACTGATGCAATTGCAAGATATAACCGCATGTGTGGTAAAGATGTTATGTTTTTAACCGGAACCGATGAACATGGCAAAAAGATAGAGGATAAAGCTGCCGAAAAAGGTGTTACACCTAAACAATATGTCGACGAGATTGTTGTAGGTATAAAAAGCCTTTGGGAACTGCTTAACATTAACTACGATCGATTTATTCGTACTACAGATGAATACCACGAAGTTTCGGTACAAAGAATTTTTAAAAAGCTATATGACAGCGGTGATATCTATAAAGACAAGTATGAAGGTCACTACTGTAAGCCTTGTGAAAGCTTTTGGACAAAGACACAGCTTGTGGAAGAAAAATGTCCTGATTGTGCCGGCGAAGTAACCCTTGAAAGTGAGGAAGCATATTTCTTCCGCCAATCAAACTATTCAGACCGCCTGCTTGCACTTTATGAAGAAAACCCTAATTTTATACAGCCGGAGACACGAAAAAATGAGATGGTAGCCTTCATTAAGCAAGGTCTTACCGATCTTTGTGTTTCCAGAACGTCCGTAAAATGGGGTATTCCTGTAGATTTTGACCCAGGTCATACGGTATATGTTTGGATAGATGCATTGACAAACTATATTAATGCACTTGGCTATGAAAACGAAACATATAATGACTATGAACGTTACTGGCCGGCAGACCTACATCTAATGGCAAAGGAGATTCTTCGATTCCATGCGGTTATCTGGCCATCAATACTAATGGCACTTGACCTACCTATGCCAAAACAGGTTTACGCACATGGCTGGTTGCTTTTTTCCGGCGGTAAGATGAGTAAATCTAAAGGTAACATTATAGATCCGGTTATTCTTTGTGAGCGTTACTCGGTAGATGCTATCCGTTATTTCCTGTTAAGGGATGTTCCTTTTGGAAACGATGGCGAATTCTCCAACGAGGCATTATTTGGAAGAATTAACCAAGATTTGGCAAATGACCTTGGAAACCTTCTTTCTCGAACCGTTTCAATGCAGCTAAAATACTTTAACGGCACACTTCCAACCGAGCAAACTGCCGGTGAAGAGGATGTAGAACTACTGGAAAAAATTAGCAATGTGGTTGTAAGAGTTGACGAAGCGATGAAGCGCTATGACACCCCTGCCGCATTAGCGGCAATGTTTGAAGTTGTTGGAAGTGCTAACAGATACATTGATAAAACTTCACCCTGGGCACTTGCCAAGGATGAATTAAATCATCCAAGGTTAGCAAGGGTACTATACAACCTTGGTGAAGCTTTACGTTATGTGGCTATATTAATTGCACCGTTTACTCCGGATGCATCGGTTAAGATGTTATCTGCATTATCACTTACTCCACAAGATAAATCCGGCAGTTATGAGGGCATTACTGAAAAGTTACCAGCTAACTTCACCGTGGTTCAGATTCCTGCACTATTCCCAAGAATCGATATCGAAAAAGAGTTAGAAGAGCTAGAAAAGCTATCACCAACACCAAAAGCGGCTAAGGAAGAAAAGCCTAAAAAGGTTGCTCCATCCACCTCTGAAATAGGCTATGAGGATTTTATGAACTGCCTACTTATCTGTGCGGAGATTAAAGCCTGTGAAAAGGTAAAGGGAGCCGACAAGCTTTTAAAATTAACACTATTTGACGGTGAGCGGGAGCGTACTGTTGTGTCTGGCATCGCAGAGTATTACACAGCCGACCAACTTATAGGTAAAAAAATTGCGCTTGTAGCTAACCTAAAACCTGCAAAATTACGTGGTGTACTAAGTGAAGGAATGATCCTTGCGGCCGACGATAATGATAAAGTCACAGTCCTATTCTTACCTCAAGACCTGCCCTGTGGTAGCAGAATACGCTAACCTCCAAAAACCAACACTAATATAAGGAGAAATGATATGGCGATTACTTTTTTAGATGGTGCCATAGGAAGTATTCTAATTGAAAAAGGTGGCGATACAGTTTCGCTACTTAATAGTACCGATGTAGCAACGGTTGCACAGCTACACAAAAGTTATATAGCAGCCGGAGCTGATATTATCTGCACAAATACATTTAGCGCAAATAAATATAGTAAACTCAACCATTCCTTTATCGATGTTATAACAGCCGGTGTTTTGATAGCAAAGGATGTTACTGATGGTAGGGCATCAGTAGCCTTTGATGTAGGTCCATTATCAGAATTATTAGAACCATACGGTGATCTAACCGAGGAAGATTGTGCACATCAATACTGCGAGATTTTAGCTGCCGGCGTCACACAATGCCCTGACTATATATTTTTTGAAACATTTATGGATTTAAATATGTTGGAGATTGCCGTTAAACAGGCAACAGCATATGGATTGCCTATAATGTGCTCTATGAGCTTTACCAAGGTAGGAAAAACAATAATGGGTGATTCTGTACAGCAGATGGTAGAAAGGTTGTCACAATACCCCCTTGCCGCTATCGGCCTTAACTGTTCTATGGAACCTGCAAATTCACTACCGGTTGCAAAAGAATTTCGTAAATATACTGATTTACCGATAATCTTTAAGCCTAATGCAGGCCCCCCACAGCTATCTAAGGATGGTGTGTCATATGAAGAGGCTGAACTATTTGTATCGGAATTTGATGGTATAGAAGCGTTAGGTAATGTATTAATAGGTGGTTGCTGTGGCAGTACTCCAAAACATATCGAGCTGCTAACGCAAAAATATAAGAAATAAATGCCATAATTTTTAAGGGCGATGAGTATAAGTATACGCATCGCCCTTAATCTTTTTTATTTAGCTACCCATAACCAAACTAAACACTATGCATGTTTTTCTCCCTTATGTTGTTTTTTCTCGCCAAATTTTTTGGCTAATGTTACAACAACTGTGAAAAGTACTAAAACTGCGATAGAGATGATAAGCCCTATCGGGTTATCCTGAATGTTTGAGGCCGAATATCCAAGGTACACATATACTGCACTACCCGGTAACATCCCTAAGAATGTTGCTATTGCATAGTGCTTATACTTTATATTAAGCAACCCTGTAAGGTAGTTAACTGCAGCAAATGGGAAAATTGGCAACAGCCGTACATACATCATAAATATAAATCCGTTTTCCTGTGCTTTTTTAGTAGCAGTATCCATAAAGCTACCAGGTTTAATGTATTTGAATATAACATCCTTTCCAAGAATTTTAGAAAACCAATATGTTATATGGCAGCCTAAGTTGCTTGCTATTATTGTTAGAATTAGACCCTGCCAAAACCCAAACAGCGGGCCTGATATCAGTGTTAAGGCAGATGCCGGCACTGCAAATGTAACAGAAACTGCATAAATCAGGATAAATATAAATGGTGCAAACGGATTTCCTCTTACACTTTCGATAAGCCCTAGTAGGTAATCTATATTAAGATAATCCCTAAATAAAAATGCTAATACCACTAAAATAGCAACTGCAATTATTAGTTTTTTCATCTTGTCCCCTTATTGTTTAGTGTAACTATATATCTTTATCATTCTTATCGTGCCGGTAATAAACATTAATACATTAAAAATAGTTAGAATTATATAAATATAGTCAGGTAATAATATCATCAAGCTAAAAAATATAAACGATTCGGTACGCTCTACAATTCCAATGTCATAGTGCATACTCTTTTTACCGGTATTCTTAAATAAATTTCCTGCAAGCATAAATGTTGAAAAGTTAAACATTGCACCTGCAAAAAACAGAAGATAAAAAATTGAAAACTGTGGCATTAGAATATAGCAACCTATAATAATTGCAGCTTCAACTAGTCTATCAAATACAAGATCCATATAAGCGCCAAATGGTGACGATTTACCAGTTAACCGTGCTACCGTTCCATCTAGTACATCGAGTAATCCCGAAACCCACAGAAAAACAATTGCAATGAAATTATACCCCAGTGCTACCAGTGTAGCCGAAACAATGCCAAAAATTAAAGCTGCAACAGTTATTACATTCGGATGTATTCGTGTAAGCCCAGACTTTTTGGACACTCTATCAAACCCTCTTTGGAATTGACCCCTAGCTTTTGTGTCTATCATTCCACTCCCCTATCTTGTTACAATACGTTTAAGTAAGTTCATCTGCCACTCTTTTGCCCCTGCAACCATATCTGCAGTTGCAATAGTTTTAAGTATTTCCCCTTGAATTGGGTATTGATATATTACCCCAAGTAGACTGCTAAGTGGCATTTTTTTGCTTACTAATAGTGAAAGCACCGGCAACATCTCTGCCGAACATTCCCCTACTATAGTTGCACCTATGACCTGTTTCTTTTGGTTTAGAATAACCTTTACAAAGCCTAACCTATCGTCCTGCGCCTTTGCTTTATCATTCTCTGATATATCTTTTATGTAGACAAAGCCAAACGACCCATTCTCCCTTGCCATAGCCTCACTTAACCCAACACGCGATACTTCCGGCATTGTAAATGTAGACCACGTAATATTGTGATAATTTTTCTTAAACATGGGAAAGATAAGTGCATTACGTACTATAAGTCCTGCCTCATAGCCTGCGGCATGGGTAAACATATACCCACCACATGCATCGCCGCATGCAAAGATATTTTTTACAGTGCTACGCATATAATCGTCTACTATTATAAAGCCCTTAGAGTCGGTAATTACACCTTGTTCATGCAAGCCTAACCCTTCGGTATTAGGCTTTCTACCTGTAGCAACAAGTAATGCATCACCATACAGCTCCTTTTTCCCATCATCATTTTGCAAGGTGACCTTAACTCCATCACCATGTGGCTCTATATTAGTTGTTTTATAGTTTGAGTATAGTATCACTCCATCATCTGTAATCGCTTTTTTCATAATGTCGCAAACTTCCGGCTCATCTTTTGCAAACAATTTTCCGGACCTTGAAATCATATGAACACGGCTTCCAAGGTGTGCAAATCCCTGACCCAGTTCAAGTGCTATTACCCCACTACCAAGGACAATCAAATCCTTTGGTTGCTGTTTTAGATCAAATATTGTTTCGTTAGTATAGTAGTTAACATTTTTTAGCCCGTTAATATTTGGTATTGCTGCAGTTGATCCTGTAGCAACTACAATTTTCTTTGCAGAGAAGGTTTCCTCTCCTACCGAAATTTCGTTCTTAGATATCAGTCTTCCAAACCCGAACTTCACTGTTACCCCAAGTGACTCAAACCGCTCCTTTGAATCATGGGGGGCTATTTCCTCTATTACTTTATGCACCCTGTCCATAACCTTTGGCATAGATACATTGCATTTTGTATTTAGAATACCATACTCGTCCGATTTCTTCATATGCTTTGCTAAATGTGCCGATTTTAAAAATGTTTTACTGGGTACACAGCCATAGTTTAGGCAATCACCACCCATTTTCCGCCCTTCAACGAGTAAAACCTTAGCCCCTAACCCTGCTGCACCAGAGGCAACAACCAATCCTCCGCTTCCGGCACCAATTATAGCTATGTCGAAATCATATCTCATATTTTTCCTCAACTAAAAATAAATTTATTGTTTAAATTATATCAAAATGAATGTAAAAAGTCAAGAAACGATAATAATTATTATTAGCACCGTTGTATCTATAGCAAAAAAAAAGAGGCTTAGCCTCTTTTAAATTTAATATGGGTTTCCATTTTCATAATAATCAGGCTTTTCAAGCTTTTTAAAGACTATAGTTACCGTCTCGACAGTTTTTATATCGGATACTACATCGGTTATTATACCTGCTACAGTATTTTTTACTTTTTCACCTCGATCAAACCATTCGACACTAACGAACACTGTATCATCTATCTCTTCACCACCGCAAAACATGCCGTTGTTTTGTGCTACAAATGTAAACCAATCCTCCGGACAATCAATCGCTTTAGATAATGATGAGGTAAGGTTAGTAGATAACATTTTTACTGTTTTATTATCAAGATTGTCAAAAATAATTCTTGGCATTTTACCTTCCTTTTATATATTGTATTTAAAGCAAATTCTCAAAACCTCGTTTAGACGATCGGTGTTCCCTTTAAGATATAGCCAACCAATAAGGCATTCTACACCGGTTGCAGCCCTATATTGTGCAACAGTTGCATTTTTAGGCACTGCTCCGCTATCGGTATTTCGTCCCCGCTTCATAGCAGCAATTTCGTCCTCATTTAAAGTCTCAAGCAATCTTTCATATGCCTTTGCCTGCCCCTTTGCCGATACGGCTTCGGTAGTTATTCTATGAAGCTGGCTTAATTGGGCAACCCCATTTTTCACCAGTTGTTCCCTTACATATAACTCTAACACTGCATCGCCAACATAGGCAAGTATATTTGGAGATCGTCCTATCAACTCAGAACTGCTAATTTCCTTATGCATAAACTACTCCACAAAATCAAAGGCCCATTCGCCTATATAGACTGTATCTCCCTCTGTTGCACCGGCTTTTCTAAGGGCATCTATTACGCCGCTTTCAATCATAACATTACTAAAGTGCTGAAGATTGGAGTAATCGCTTACATCACTTCCTAATAGTAATCTTTCAAGGAATGGCGCATCTACGCTATACTCATCACCAGAGATTTGTTTAACCTCAAAGGCTCTAAGTGGCGCCGGTGCCGGTGGTACATATTTTGGTATCTCTATCTCAGGGTTCTCAATATCTGCAAGGGCATTAAAGGTATAGTCTACAAGTTCCTTCACACCTTGATGTGTAGCACCACTGATAAAGAAAACCTTCATTCCTTTTTCTTTTGCAAATTCCCTAAGGTATTCTTTTTGTTCCTCTGACGCTATATCAGATTTACCACCTATAAGTAGCTGTGGACGATCAGCAAGCCTTTCGGAAAACTGTTTAAGCTCATTATTTAGTGTATTGTAATCCTCAATTGGATCCCTGCCCTCTATCGAGGAGGTGTCAACAATGTGCCACAGTAGTCTACAGCGTTCGGTATGTCGAAGAAAATCATGGCCCAGACCAATACCCTGTGCGGCACCCTCAATAATTCCCGGGATATCAGCTACTACAAAACTTGCTTCCTCCGAAACCCTCACAACACCTAGTGATGGAACAAGTGTTGTAAAGTGGTAGTTAGCAATTTTTGGCTTTGCAGCCGATATAACCGAAAGGAGTGTTGATTTGCCCACATTTGGAAAACCAAGTAAACCTACGTCGGCAATAAGCATAAGCTCCAAGACAACATCAAAGGACTCACCTTCCCTACCAGGTTTTGCAAAGTTTGGTACCTGCCTTGTGGGTGTAGCAAAATGCTGGTTGCCAAGTCCACCCTTACCACCTTTAGCAATTAGCACTGGATCGTCACCAGAAATATCAGCAATTAAGTGACCTGTCTCTGCTTCTTTTAATAGTGTACCTCTAGGAACCCTTACAACAGTGTCAACGCCACTCTTACCATACATATTCTTACCGCTGCCCGGCTCACCATTTTGTGCATGGTAGCTACGTTTATACCTGAAATCTAATAGACTGGAAAGATTATCATCGGCAACGAATAATATACTCCCCCCATGGCCACCATCTCCACCGTCCGGTCCACCTGCGGCAACATATTTCTCACGCCTAAATGATACGGCACCATCGCCGCCTCTTCCGCCCTTTATTGATATTTTAGCGGTATCAAAAAATTTTGTTTTCATTTTACTCCGTTATATCTGCTATAGCTATTATTGATTCTTTTACAAGTTTAGAGAAACTCTCCCCTACCATTTCTGCAGCCTTATTTACATCGTCTGAGGACAGCTTTTCATCCGACAGACCACTTGCAGCATTTGAAATACAGGAAATTCCACACACGCGCATCCCTGCATGGTTTGCGGCAGTGGCCTCACATGCTGTGCTCATACCCACTGCATCTGCACCTAGCATTGCAAACATCTTTATCTCTGTAGGGGTTTCAAACGCAGGTCCATAGGTTTGTAGATAGACACCTTGCTTAATATCTATATCTATTCTCTTTGCTGTATCCCTGATTGCGTTTTGCAAGCTAAGTTTATATACATCTGTCATGTCAGGAAACCTGTCCCCTAATTGTTCCACGTTTTCTCCAACAAGTGCAGGTGGTGCAAAAGAGGTGATATGATCAGTAATAAGCATAAAGTCCCCTACCGAAAAGTCCTTATTAATACCCCCAGCTGCATTTGTAAGAAATAAAATCTCTGCACCCATTAATTTCAAAAGCCTTATGGGTAGTATTACTTTGTGCATTGGGTACCCCTCATAATAATGCACCCGTCCCTGCATTATGGCAACGGGTACGTCCCCAACATAAGCAAACACAAATTGCCCCTTATGCCCCGGAGCAGTAGATACTGCAAACCCCTCTATCTCGCCATAGGGGATTGTCTCCACTATCTTTAATCCGTCGGCAAAGCCCCCAAGACCGCTACCGAGCACAACGGCAACCTTAGGGGCAAAAGGTATTCGGTGTTTAATGCTATTGTAGGATTCCATCAACTCGCTATAAAATGACATAGCCCACCTCATTTACTATTCAATTATTTTTCTGCATTCTAGGTAGTATCTTTTATCGGCACCATGACCGAGTGAGAAATATTTTTTGGGGAATACTCCATTTTTTTCTATGTAGCTAATTAGTGTAGATTTATCAGGTGTTGGCATTAAAAACCCAACACCACTTTTTGATAGCTCTACTAATTCATTATCTCCATGTATGTAGTCTATCTCTGCATCTTTGAATCGCTCTACTGCTGTTTCACAAATTGCATCGGCAGCTAAAACTGCTAAGGGATATTTTTTCTCATCATATTCAAAGGTAAAACTATCCTCTGCTACTACTAAAGTTAAAGATCCGCCACCGCTACCCAATATTTCTTTCGCTATACATTCGACATCATGATTGCTTACATTAAATAGTATCCGATGTATTGGTAATACCGGTAATGCATCACTGTAAAGATTAATTATCTCTACAAGGCAGTATCTCGCCGGATGGTTAGCTGCTGCTTCACCTCTTTCGGCCTTAATTTCTTCATAGAGAGTTTTTGCAGCTGCAAGTGAATGATTACCATCACCCACATAAAGTCTTTCAATCTGCTTTTGGAGTTTACTAAACAAATCTGTGTCTGTAATTGAATACCCTTTTATGCTACCTCCACCCTGCTGAAGCTGGGTGGTGTAAAGTATTGGTAGATCAAGTTCAAATACAGGCTCAATAGTCTGCCTATCCGGGTCATCTAGTAACATTAATATATGTGGACATTCTAAGGCAGAAAGCCTACGCGCCTCACATCTGGCCGGTATTCTTGACATGATTGTATTTTCGGTAGGCAAAATATCGGCATTATTGCCGTTAAACTCATATCTTTCAAGGTCTATAGCTACAACAATACCATGACGAACTGATCCATCGGCAAGGGTGCGTTCTACCGCAATTGCACCCTCAATCTTGCGTGTAAGCAATACCTCCGAGTACCTTCTTGTAAGTTCCGGTAGGTTTCGTAAACGTAGCTTCTCCTGTTCTGAGTTCAGGTAGATCTCCGGAAGAATAATATGTGCTGTTGAGGGTCTATTCTCTGCCAGTTGCTCTACCTCTCGCCAATAATCTGGGTCGCTTGTGAACTGGTCACAGGCAACCACTGCATAGCTAAAAAGATCGGTCCCTAAATCAGGGACTAATACCGTAGTTTTTACAATTAATTTCATCTTTTAA
>CAYJKW010000012.1:12389-48686 GCA_964370765.1 uncultured Oscillospiraceae bacterium | reverse complement strand
GTTTTGCGTATAGCAATGGATAAAGTAGTGCTATACAATGTTTGCTCATAATCTCAATCAAAGTAAAATAAATCTTCAAACTTCACTTCAAGTGCGATACAAAGTATCAATGCAAGTTTTGCAGTCGGATTGAATTGCCCTGTTTCGATTGAGCTAATAGTATTTCTTGATACGCCTACCATTTCTGCAAGTTCAGCTTGTGATAGTTTTTGTGCTGTGCGTGTTTCTTTAAGTCTGTTATGTAAAATCAGTTTATTTTCATCATCTTTTTTCATTATCCCCACACTCCAACAGTTACAAATGCATAAACAATAAAAGTTAAAACAGATGCAAGTCCACTAGCGATAGTAGTAACTAAAAAGAATTTCTCGTTACCGATTTTATATCTACCAAATGCTTCAGCAGAAAGATATGCCAAAAACAGTATCTTAGCAATGTCATTATCAATTTTGTTTATGTGATTAAATATAGTAATTATAAAAAACATTGTTGTAAAAGCTATAACACCATACTTCCTTGATTTGTTTTCTATGTACTGCACCCCTTCATCTTCTTTGCTTGTTCTGCTCTTTTCTAATATTTCTTCTCTTTTCATGATTTAACTCCATCCATTATAATAATGCAAAGTTTTCTTTACATTATTATAATAGCATGCGCCAAGTAAACTTGTCAATAATTCTTGCAAATAAAACTTGTCAAAAAACAACAAGCTATAGCTCAAATCTTCTAATAGAGGTATAAATTAACCACATATTCGCAAAACTTTTACGATATAGTAAAAATATAAGCTGTGCCAAATTGAACTGGCACAGCTTTTGGGTCTTGTTAGAATTATTTTATTCGTGGTTTGGATGTAGGTAAATCCCTAACTAGATGTAGAAGCATTACACAACAATATCAAGCAGATCTTTTAATTTTACAATTTCATAATTAATTTGAACTGATGAATTTATATTTACATTACCATTTGGATTAAACCAACAACAGTCTATTCCAGCATTATTTGCTCCTACCATATCGCTTGATATTGAGTCTCCAATCATTATTGCATCTTCGTGCTTGAAATTAGAAATTTCGGAAAATACGAACTGAAAGAACCTTGCATCCGGTTTTTCGTATCCAACTTCATCTGAAATAAAGATACCATCAAATAATTCTCCTAAACCCGTATTATGTAACTTTTTATTTTGAGCTACAGCTGTGCCGTTTGTAACAGCATACTGTTTTTTGCTTTTTTTTAAGTGTTCGCAGACATCATAGGCATCTTTAACCATAACCGCATAATCACCAAGCGCAACCTGAAAGAGATTGTTCACTTCTTCGCAATCAATTATATCCAAAGATAACTGCTGAGTAAAATCCTCAAATCTACGATTTAACATTGTTGCCTTTTCTATTTTTCCGTGTATTAACAGCTCCCAGTAATGACGATTAATTTCAGAATATATTTCCACATCTTCATCACCTAGAACAATTCCAAATTGCTTAAAACATTTTTTGAGAGCCATTCTTTCTGAACTCTTAAAATCAATCAATGTATCATCTATGTCCCATAACACGTATTTGTAATGCTTTTTCATAGCACAAATCTCCACTTCTATTATAAAAACATCCCCCACACTAATACAAAGTCAATATATGAAGATTATCAAAATTTATATTTATACTATTATATCAAAAAATGTATAAGAGTTTCAAGATATATCAAACTCTATTTTCACTATACTTGTGCGAGTATCTTTTGTATCATCATAGTTACCCCACCTTTTTTACATGTATATTATTTTTTCGTTTCTTGCTTGTAGAATATATTCTTTTTATTTTATTGGATATAGTTGCTTTAAATTTACATATAAAATACATAATAAACTTCGCAAACTAAAATGTTTGCGAAGTAATGCTTCAATTTTAGGCAATTTAAAGGAATATCTAGCACATCATATTATTTACCATCATATACTCTGAAATTTCTTCACCGTGATTTTGTTCTGCTGTCTGAATTCCGTTTAAAAAATCTCTTACCTTTGGATCACGGAACTCAAAAATACAGGTATTATATAATGATGCAACCCTTTTTTCGGTAGCTAAGCTATCACTGCAAAGGTATGCATCTTTTTGTTTTGACTCAGATTTACAGCTTTTAGTATAAGTTTGAGTTGGCTTTGTTGATTTTGAGTTTTTTGAGTTGGCTGATGACGAACTTGTACTGGATTTTTTAGGCTGCATCTGCTTTGGTGTCTTGCCACTTTGTAATTCACAAAGCGAATTATAATGCCCCTGCTCTGTTTTTTCTATCTCGGAAAACATACGACTTAGCTGTTTATCAAAAGCTTCTTCCTTGTACTTTGCATATTTTTCTGCGCACAATTTTTCCTCGTTTACTAAGTCCTTTAGTAAGGATGTTTCTTTTTGATTAAATGTCATATCAATTCCCTTCATTATTAATTTACTTATGATTATTATGCTGTTAGATTGTAATAATATACATTATAGTATCGCAAAAGATAATCGAGGTAGTAATGAATATCTTTGACATTTTAGGGCCTGTGATGATAGGGCCTTCGTCTTCCCATACCGCAGGTGCAGTAAGGGCAGCTAATGTTGCCGCAAAATTACTTGCTAAACCAATTATGTCTGCCAAAATCACATTGTATGGCTCTTTGGCTAAAACATACTACGGCCATGGTACCGATTGTGCAGTACTTGGTGGCTTGATGGGATTTTCTCCGGACGACTATCGCATTACAAACAGCCATAGATTAGCGCGTGATGCCAAAATAGAATATATAATTGCTACTAGCGCTCAAAGCATGCCTCACCCAAACACTGTCAAAATTGAACTTACCGCCTCCGATAACAGCCAGATGTCGATTATGGTTGAATCGGTTGGCGGAGGTGCAATCAAGATAGTAATGATAGACAATGCCGAGGTTTCTTTCACTACAGAGTATCATACTACTGTAATATTTAACGATGATAAAAGTGGTGTATTATCCAGCATAACAGCAGTATTCGCAAACTACTGTATTAATATTGCCTTTATGAAGCTTTTTAGGTTAGACAAATCCGCCATTATCATAATAGAAGCTGACCAACCTCTACCACAGGTCGCATTGGAATGTTTAAAAAAGCTTGACTATATAACTAGTGTTATATCGATAGAACCACAAACAAACTGAGGAATTATGAAAATAAAAGAATATATTGATATAGCAAACACAGATAAAACAGCTTTTTCAAAGGCTGTTATCAAGGTTGAGTCCGAAAAACTTTGTATTGACGAGGCTGAAATAGTTAAGCGAACAGAATTAATTTTACAAAACATGAAAGACTCGGTAAAGCCGGTAGATACTGTCCCTGCCAGATGTTTAATGGTAGGCAACGCATCAGAGCAATATGCTAGCGCCCACAGGTTTGGGTCAATTCTATCACCTATTATGGCAGACGCCGCAGCAATAGCTTTGCAGATAGCGCAGAACAGTGCCGCTATGGGAAGAATAGTTGCCGCTCCTACTGCCGGTTCGTGCGGTGTACTTCCCGGAGTTTTGCTATCACTTCAAAAACATTATAAAATTGATGATACAATGATTATAAAAGGGCTAATAAATTCATCCGGTGTAGGTATGGCAATTGCAGAGGTAGCCGGAATATCCGGTGCCGCAGGAGGATGCCAAGCCGAGATAGGTAGTGCATCGGCAATGGCTGCATCTGCAACGGTTGAGCTACTTGGCGGTACAGCTGATATGTGTGCAGAGGCAGTAGCACTTGCACTAAAATTTATAATGGGACTTGTGTGTGATCCTGTAGCAGGTTTGGTTGTCTGTCCTTGTATTAAACGCAACGGTTCCGGAGCTGTTAATGCTTTATATGCTGCCGAAATGGCACTTTGCGGAATAAAAAGTATGATACCGGTTGACGAAGTTATTGAGGCAATGAAACAGGTGGGCGAGAGTATGTGTAGTTCACTCAAAGAGACAGCTCAGGGAGGATTAGCTATAACACCTACCGGAAAACAACTATCAGCAAAACTTACAGAGATGTCAAAAGTAAATATATTATAATACTTCTTTGTAGGGATTATCACATAATATAATTTTATATCCGATAAAGATTGATTTTTTGTTGTAAATGAGTTATAATCAATCTAAGAATATTAAAGGAGACGAATGTATGTTGGTAAATTTAAACGACATGTTGAAGAAAGCTCACGAGAACAAATATGCTGTGGCACACATTAACATTAACAACCTTGAATGGATAAAAGGTGCTTTACAAGCAGCTGAAGAGGTGCGTTCACCTATCATCCTTGGTGTATCTGAGGGTGCAGGTAAATATATGTGTGGATACAAAACCGTAACTGCTATGGTTAAATCCGCAGTAGAAGAATTAAAGATAACAGTACCTGTAGCACTTCACCTTGACCATGGTAGCTTTGAAGGTGCAAAAGCATGTATTGAAGCAGGTTTTTCTAGCGTTATGTTTGATGGTTCCCACTATTCTATTGAAGAGAACATCGAAAAAACAAAAGAGATTGTTAAATACGCACATAGCCTTGGCATTACAGTTGAGGGTGAAGTTGGTTCCATAGGTGGTGAGGAAGATGGTGTTTTAGGTCGTGGTGATATTGCAAGTGCTGAAGAATGTGCACAGCTTGCATCGCTTGGCATCGACCTGCTTGCAGCAGGCATTGGTAACATTCATGGTAAATATCCTGATAACTGGGCCGGACTTGATTTTGATGCTCTTGCATCTATTCAGGCAGCTGTACCTGATATGCCACTTGTACTTCATGGTGGTACCGGAATTCCTGAAGAAATGATTAAAAAAGCTATTTCCTTAGGTGTTAGCAAGATTAATGTTAATACCGAATGCCAGCTAAGTTTTGCGGCTGCAACACGCGAATATATTGAAGCCGGTAAAGACATAGAGGGTAAAGGCTTTGACCCACGTAAGCTTCTTGCTCCCGGCGTTGCTGCTATTAAGAAAACAGTAGTTGAGAAGATGGAGCTTTTTGGTTCTGTTGGAAAAGCTTAATTTAATATATACGTAACAAATGATTCACAGGAGGAAGGCGGTCGCTTTCCTCCTTTTTGTCAAAACGGAGGAGCTATATATGAAAGATATTGTTATTATAGGTGCCGGCCCTGCAGGGTTATCTGCGGCTGTTTATGCTATTAGGGCAGGACTTGATATTGATATTTTTGAGAACAACTATATGGGGGGTGGACAGATATTAACTACCTATGAGGTTGACAACTATCTTGGTCTTCCCGGAATGAACGGTTTCGACATGGGGATGAAATTTCAGGAACATGCCGTTAAGATGGGGGTAAATATAACTACCGCCGAGGTAACTGCGATAGAAAAAAAAGATGATTTCTTTGTAGTTAGTTTTGGGAACAGCAGTGTTGAGAGCCGCACCGTATTAGTCACTACCGGTGCAGAGAACAAACTACTTGGAGTAGAGGGTGAAACTCGTCTACGTGGCAAAGGTGTTTCATACTGCGCAACATGTGACGGTGCATTTTATAAAGGAAAAACTACAGCTGTAGTAGGTGGAAGTTATACAGCTGTAGAAGATGCTATCTATCTTTCTGCTTTATGCGAAAAGGTTTATCTTATCCATCGCCGTGACAAACTTCGTGCCGGTGGCTTTTTAGAAAAGAAACTATTTGCCTGTGAAAACGTTGAGATTATCTGGAACTGTACGGTATCAGAGATAGTGGGTGATGAAAAGATTGCGGCATTAGAGCTAAAGTATAATGATGGAAATGAAAAACCCTTGCCTGTTGATGGTGCATTTATTGCCGTTGGAACAACGCCACAAACAACCCTTATAAAGGACATCGTAAACCTTACTGAGTCCGGATATGTTATTGCAGACGAGAACTGTGAAAGCTCGCTCGAGGGGCTTTATGTTGCCGGTGACCTAAGAACAAAACCTCTTAGGCAGATTGTAACAGCTGTTTCAGATGGTGCAAATGCCGTTACCTCTATTAGACACAGACTTTACGGTTATTGAGTTTTTATTAGTATTAAATTTAAAAGGGCTGATTTTTCTTGCAGGTGGTACCCACCGGATAAGCAAGAAAATCAGCCCTTAATTTTATTTGGATATATAGTAAAAAAATTTGCTTTGTTGCATCGGGGCCTGCACCTTATTGTGCTTTTGGAAGTTAAAACATTTAAATAGTTATTAACCTTTCATTCTCTTTAAGTATGTTAGTAAGTGGCAGCCCCATTCCATCAACCTCGATATCAAGCGATTTTAGTTTATCTGTGACCCCTAATGCATTAGCGCAGGCAATACATGCTTTAATCTTAACACCTGCATGCTGAGCAAGTTTAATTCGTTCTTGAATGTCCTCATCCTCTGCAGTCAATTTTGCAGTAGGGCCCCATATAATTACCTCGATTTCATCGAACCACCCACGTAGCTTTGCATTTGTTGCATACATAAAAACCATCGTGTGTGCTGCCACGGGGTTGTCATTTACCCATAACACATTTAATTTGCTACCCATAATATTATCTCCTTATAAATTTATCTACATATTAATTATCAAACCTGAAACAGTAGTCCGCATGATTATTCATAATGCCTACAGCTTCGAGATATGAAAAACAGGTTACTGTGCCCATAAACTTAAAACCACGCTTTTTTAGATCCTTTGAAACTTTGTCTGAAAGTTCATTTTTTGTTGTTACTCCATCAAATGGGTAGTGTATCACCTTGTTGTCGGTAAATCCCCAAAGATATTCCGAAAAGCTGCCAAATTCATCCACAACCTTTAAATATGCCTTAGCATTTTGAATAGTTGCAAGAATTTTAGCCCTATTTCTAACTATCTGTGCATCCTGCATAAGCTGTTCTACCTTAGATTCCCCATACCTTGATATTATTTCTGGGTCAAAGTTATCAAACGCCTTTCTAAATGAATCACGTTTTTTAAGGATTAAAAGCCAAGATAGTCCACAATGAAAGCTCTCTAAAACAAACATCTCAAACAAATGTGCATCATCACGTGATGCTACACCCCATTCATTATCATGGTAATCAATATAAACCTGTGAACTTTCAAGGTTTGGCCAGCTACATCGTTTCAAATCGATACCTCGCTACAAAATTTAAAATTAAATATAATACTTGACATATACAAGTTTATGTTGTATTATTGTATTAGTTCAATAATACAATAATACAAAGGAGGTGTTCATGTGCCGTGGAATTTCACAAATGATAGACCAATTTTCCAACAGATAGCAGACATCATAGTTAGTGATGTTGTATCCGGAAGATACAAGCCAGGTGAAAAGTTGCCTACAGTAAGGGATATCGCTTTAACCGCAGGTGTAAACCCAAATACTATGCAACGTGCATTTGTAGAAACAGAGACCAGAGGTATAATTGTAACAAAAAGAGGTGATGGAAGATACGTAACCGATGATACAACGATAATAAAAGATGTTGCTACAAAACTACTGTCTGAAATGACGAAAAACTTTGTAACATCTGCATTAGAGTTAGGGTTTAATAACGAGGAAATATCTGCAATAGTAAAATCACATACAAAGGAGATTTAATGGAATATATACTTGAGTGCGAATCAATTTGTAAAAGCTTTGGCACAAAAGTTGCACTTAATAATTTTACGTTAAAATTAAACAAAGGGTGTATACTTGGTTTATTGGGGCCTAACGGTAGCGGAAAAACTACGTTGATAAAGATATTAAACGGACTGCTAGTACCAAATTGTGGTAACGCAAAAATATCCGGATATAATGTTGGAAAAAACACAAAAAATGTTGTATCCTATCTACCTGACAGGGATTTTCTACCTAAGGAAGAACGTGTACGCGATATAGTAAAATACTATAAAGATTTTTTCTCAAACTTTAATGAACAGCGTGCATACGAGATGCTTGGCAACCTTAATATAGATCAAAATGTAAAGCTAAAAACACTTTCCAAAGGCAACCGAGAAAAGGTAGCACTTATACTTGTAATGAGTAGAGATGCCGATCTATATCTACTTGACGAGCCGATAGCTGGTGTTGACCCCGCCGCACGTGACTATATCTTAAACACAATACTTTCAAACTACAATGAAAATGCATCTATAATAATCTGCACACATTTGATAGCCGATGTAGAACAGATACTTTCCGATGTTGTCTTTTTAAAGGAGGGAAATGTAGAACTATTTGGTGATGCAGATGAGATAAGAACAAGTCATAACAACAGCATAGATGGACTATTTAGGGAGGTTTTTAAATGTTAGTCAAACTTTATAAATATGAATTTTTAAAAATATTTAGATCTATTTGGTTTATTTTCATCGCAATTGCAATAAGCTGTTTAATAGCAGTCATATCATTTATGTTGCCGAATAGTATATATGGAATAGATATGGTGCGCACTATATTGTTTATCCCCTACCCTATAACGATTTTATTCTCTATCGTATTTTGTTTTATAACGGTCATACATCGCTTTTATACAAGCATGTTTTCTGCTGAAGGGTACCTTACATTTACTTTACCGGTCAGCAACATGGTGCATTTTTATAGTAAGTTTATTGTCGGAATATCTACTACAATTATTACTATCATCTTTGCTATACTTACCTTGGAGCCAATCGGTAGGGTGTCTGGACACCCAGAAATAGCACCATCAGGATGGAATTATAGCACTATCGCATCTTATGGCTTTGATGGCACAAACATACCACTCAAAACCTCACCGGTAATAATATTTTTATATGTATTAGCCGGCTTAACAATTGCTTTTTTACTGTTTTTCACAGCTCTATCCATAGGACAGATGTTTAAAAACAGAATTTTAGCATCTGTAGGCGCCTATTTTGTTCTATACTTCATTAGTCAAAGCATCGCACTGATGGGAATAATAATTTTTGCCTTTACAGTAGACCTGTTTAGTGGGTTTTCATCTGTTGATATGGAACAGTATCTTAACAATATTTTTGCAACTTTAAATATTGTAATGATAATACAATTTTTTGGTATGATCTGCCTGTGCCACTACGCTATATCAAAAAAGCTTAATCTTGAATAGAGAGATATTTCCACTAAAATTGTTTGTATATCGAAAACCGCCCTATACGGGCGGTTTTTCATTAAGCCAAAGTCAATTTATTCCTCATCATCCTTATGCTGAATAAAGTGCTTTGCATCCTCAATAACCTTGCCCTCCAGCTGTGACGGTAGCGCTTCATACCTTACAAACTCAAATGTATAGCTACCTCTACCACCTGTAAGGCTACGAATAAAGGTTGTAAAGTCATGCATCTCCGACATTGGGCACTCAGCCTCTATAAGTTGTCCGCCCTCTTCGTCAGGTCCCATTCCAAGCACTCTTCCACGTCGTTTATTAACCTCGCCCATAACGTCACCGGTATTGTTGTCAGGAACATTTGCTTTTAAAGAACCTATAGGCTCTAACAACACAGGCGATGCTTCTGCTAAGCCTTTTTTATAGGAAAGAGATGCGGCTAACTTAAACGCCATTTCCGAGCTATCTACCGGATGGTAAGAGCCATCAAGCAGTGTTGCTTTTAAACCTACTACAGGGTAGCCGGCAAGTACACCGTGTGCAATTGATGATTGCAAGCCCTTTTCTACTGCTGGGAAATAGTTTTTAGGAACACTTCCGCCAAAAACCTTTTCTTCAAAGATAAGTCCCTCACCGTCATGTGGTTCGAATTCAATCCAAACATGACCAAACTGTCCGTGACCACCGGTCTGTTTTTTATGCTTACCCTCTGCCTTAACCTTTTTGCGTATCGACTCACGATATGCAACCCTTGTTGGAAGAAGATTCGCTTCAATTCCAAACTTACTTTTTAGCTTAGCAATGGTATTTTCAAGGTGTTGTTCCCCAAGTCCGGAAAGTAGCTGCTGTAATGTCTCATGCTCATTTTTAAACTTAAGGGTGCAATCCTCTTCAAGTAATCTTGTTAGGGCAGTTCCTATCTTGCTTTCGTCCCCCTTATTCTTTAGGTGTATCGCCATAGCGTAGGTTGGTATTGGGAATGAAATCTCCGGCAAGGAGTAGATATGTCCTGCTTCACAAAGCGTATCGCCTGTCTTAGTATGGGCAAGCTTTGTAATAGCACCCATATCTCCTGCGGCAATCTCGGTTGTGTCTATCTGCTTTTTACCACGCAGGAACAATAATTTACCAAGTTTTTCATTCTCGCCGGTGCGGCTGTTTACCACATGGCTATCTGCTTTTAAGGTACCATGAATAACCTTAACATAGCTAAGTTTGCCTACAAAAGGATCAGCAACAGTCTTAAACACCGATACAAGTAGTTCGCCATCTTGGTCGCACTCAATGGCTTTTTCTTCACCCTTATCATCATGTACTATTGTAGGCGATTTTGATGGTGACGGCAGCATAAATCGAATGTCAGCAAGTAGCATATCAAGTGCTTCAAGCTTAGTAGATGCACCGCAAAGAACCGGTGTAATAGAACCTGTTTTAACTCCGGTCTTAAGGCCGGACACAACTTCTTCGTCGGTAAACTCTTCACCGGAGAAATATTTTTCGAACAACGCTTCATCTGTCTCGGCCACTGCCTCATATATAGCAGTTTTTAAGCCGTCAAGTCTATGCCCTGTATCAGGCATGTCAACCTCAGTCGGTACACCACCTTTATATGAATATGCCTTATCCTGTATTACATTAATGTAAATTGTGCTTCCATTTTCGGTTACCGGCACAACAAGAGGAAATGCCGATGCACCACAGAGGAATTTTATCTCCTCAAGTGCTTTATAAAAGTCTGCATTCTCAACATCTACCTTAGAAACAAAAAACATACTGCTCATGCCATTTTTCTTTGCAAGGTTGTATGCTTTTTGTGCACCTACCTGCAACCCATCTCTTGCCGATACAACAATAACGGCTGATTCACAGGCATGTGCTGCCTCATGCATACCAAGCTCAAAATCAAAAAGACCCGGAGAGTCAACTATATTCACACGAACATCGTCAAACTCCACCGAGGACATCGAAGTAGAAAACGAAACTCCACGCTTTTGTTCTTCCGGCTCAAAGTCGCTGACAGTATTCCCATCCTCAACCCTACCCATACGATCTATAGTTTTTGTCGAAAAGAGCAATGCCTCGGTAAGGGTAGTTTTACCACAACCGGCATGGCCCATTAACGCAATGTTGCGGATTTTCTCAATAGCATATTTCATTTTTATCACCCCATATTAAACTAATATATTTGTTATTATAACACACCAATTTAATATAATATATTAACAAAATGTATAAAAATTTTGGGTTGATTTTGTATTTTATCACATTAGTTTGACAAATAATATGCAAGAGGTTATAATTGAAACATTATATTTTATGGAGGTTTAGTGTGGAAAGATTACTTGCCTTATTGGAAGAAAACGGACGTATCAGCTTAGAAGAGTTAGGCACTTTACTTGGCTGCGACCCGCAAGAGGTTGCAAAAAAAATAGATAAGTACGAAGAGGATGGCATCATCAAAGGTTACCGTGCAATGATTAACCACGATCGTATCGACGATGGCCGTGTTCAAGCACTTATAGAGTTAAAGGTAGCACCTAAAAGGGATGTAGGATTTGACCACGTTGCACGTCAGGTCGCAAACCTAAGTGAGGTAGAGGGAGTACAGTTAATTAGTGGTGGCTACGATCTTTTACTTACCATATCCGGTAAAAGTTTTCATGAGATTGCAAGTTTTGTTGCAAAGCGACTATCTCCAATTGATTCGGTTCTATCTACTGCTACACATTTCATCCTTAACACCTACAAAAAAGATGGGATAATCTATGCACAACAGGAGAAAGATGAGCGAGGTATGATCTTGTGATTGATTACAGTAAATTTCTTTCGAATAGAGCAACTGCTATAAAGCCATCCGGCATACGTAAATTTTTTGATGTTGCCGCCACGATGAAAGATTGTATCTCTCTTGGTGTGGGTGAACCGGATTTTAAAACACCCTGGAGTATACGACAGGCAGGTATTGACTCGCTAGAAAAAGGTCATACATGGTATACCTCTAATCAGGGTCTGTTTGAGTTGCGCCGTACAATTTCTGAATACCTTGATCGTCGTTTTAATGTTAGCTATTCTGCGGACAATGAAATTGTGGTTACCGTAGGTGGTAGTGAGGCTATTGATATTGCCGTAAGGGCCATCACAAACCCAGGTGATGAGATATTGATATGTGAGCCATGTTTTGTGAGTTATACTGCTGTAACCGAACTTGCCGGCGGTGTTGCAGTACCACTTGTTACAAAGGCAGAGAACAACTTCAAGCTTACTGCTAAAGACCTAAAGGCAGCCATAACAAAAAATACAAAGGCATTAATAATCTCATTCCCCTCTAATCCTACCGGTGCTATCATGGAGCGTGAGGATTTAGAGCAGATTGCAGAGGTATTGCGTGATACCGACATACTGGTGATAAGTGACGAGATATATGCTGAATTAACCTATACAGATAATCGACATGTTTCTATTGCCGAGCTTGATGGAATGAGAGAAAGAACCATTATAATTAGCGGTTTTTCGAAGGCCTATGCAATGACAGGTTGGAGACTGGGTTATGCCGCAGCTCCGCAAGAGCTTGCGATGGTTATGAATAAGATTCATCAATATGCTATTATGTGCGCACCGACTACTGCACAGTATGCAGCAGTCGTCGCCCTTAACGACTGTTCTAAAGAGGTTGCAGCGATGCGCGAGGAATATAACGAGCGCCGCCGTTTAATGGTAAAACGTCTAAACGCGATGGGACTTGCCTGTTTTGAACCACAGGGAGCATTTTATGTTTTCCCGTCTATTACATCTACAGGACTCACGTCTGAAGAGTTTTGTAATCGCCTGCTTAATCAAACAAAGGTTGCGGTTGTTCCCGGAAATGCATTCGGCGAGTGTGGAGAGGGTTTTGTAAGAATAAGCTACTCCTACTCGTTAAAACATCTAATGACTGCACTTGATAGGATAGAAGAGTTTTTAAACTCTTTATAATTTTAAAAACGATTGTACCGAATTTTTCGGTGCAATCGTTTTATCTTGTTTTATCTATAAGTAGTGGTCTAATATCCGACGCAAGATACAACGACCCACATGCTACTATAGCATCATTTTCGGTTGCAACTGAAAATACATAGTCAACGGCTAAGTTATAATCGTCAAACGAGAGACAGCAATTACAATATTTTTTTGCAATATCGGCAAGCTGCGTTGCCATTAACGCGCGTGGGTTATTCGGAGTAAGTAATATTGCCATATCTGCAAAGGGAAGCAAAATCTCCAATATCTTATCATAATCCTTATCGGATAACAAACCTATCATCAAGATAATCTTGTCACCGGTAATTCCCTTTAATGTTTTTGCTAGTTCCTGTGCACCTGATATATTGTGTGCTCCATCTAATACAACAAGTGGGAAGCGAGACAATATTTCTGTTCTTGCCGGAAAAAAAGTATCTTTAATACCGTATATTATCTGATCATCGGTGATTGTATAGCCACATTCCCTTAGCTGTAATGCCGCGGTGTAGGCTGTGGCTGCGTTGTAGACCTGAAAAAGTCCTGGAAGCGATTTTTCAAAGCTTAATCCATCGTAGTCAAAATTAAATGCCATCCAGCTTTTATCGGTAATTTCAAGGGTGGACAAATCTACGATAACTGGTACACTACCGGCCTTTTCGCAGCAATTGACTATTACCTGCTTTGCATCATCTTGCTGTAGTGGGTAGATTACGGTAGATGAGCCTTTTATAATGCCGGCTTTTTCAAAAGCAATTTTCGAAATGCTATCTCCCAGTATTGCAGTATGATCATAGTCGATGGCGGTAATTACATGTACAAGCGGGCAATCAATTACATTTGTTGCATCAAAACGCCCCCCAAGCCCTACCTCAAGGCATACTATGTCACACCCCTGCCTTGAATACCACTCGAATGCTATTGCAGTTTCAAGCTCAAACTGGGTAATAACAAGGGAGTCTCCCCGCATCTTTTCGACATGCTTTTTTACAAACCCTGTACAGCTACAAAGGTCATCTTCGCTTATCATACATCCATCAATCTGCATTCTTTCTCTAAAGCAAAGCACATAAGGACTAATAAAAAGACCTGTCTTATAGCCGGATTTTATAAGTATATTAGAAAGCATTGTTGTAGTAGAGCCCTTGCCGTTTGTCCCTGCTACATGAACAAACTTAAGTTTTTTTTGTGGATTACCCATCCTTTTTAACAGTTCGATTAATCGGTCAAGGCCAAGTACCGATCCAAACAGTGCAAAGGAATCTATGTATCTTAATGTTTCTTTATAGTTCATAATTTTCTTTGTTGCCCAATATGTGGCAATATCCTCTTAAGTGTTGACCCAACAACAAACATTAGCGCAATCTCAAGCGGGGCGCTTAGGGTATTTGTGATAGCCCTTGTTGTAAGTGTTGCTGCTATAGGCCACCCAAACTGAATATTAAGCCATAATGTACCTAACAAAATCTCTACAAATAAGAGAATTATAATCTTTGCTGTAACAATATTTTTTAGTGAGGTATTATTTTTATATAAGAACACCCCATAAATCAATCCTGTTATTATACTATTTAAAGTCCAACCCGGAAAGTATGCCCCACCCTGACCATTCAATATAAACGAAATTAGGTCGCCAAGACCACCAACAGCGCCTGATACAACAGGCCCAAGTAACATGGCGGTTAACGATTGTGGTATAAAGCTAAAGCTTACCTTAACAAGGGGAAATACCGTTAAACTAAAGTTCGCAAAATAGCCCACTACTACCGTTACAGCTAGCAGCATACCTGCAAGCGCAATAGATTTTACCGAATATAACTCCCTTAATGAACTCGAAATTTTTGTTTTAATACCCATAATACCTTCCTTTATATAGGCTGAACAAAAAAGAAATAAGCAGGCGTAATACACACCTGCCTGTAAACCTTTATGTTACAGCGGGATGCGAGAAAAGTACCGCAGGCAATGCCTTTCGTTCCCTTGACAACTCCCCGTTCAAAGGACACTTTACGCACCTCTCTCTACTCTGTGCATTATTATGCTAACATGTCCTGCAATTATTGTCAAGGATTATTATTTAACGCATTGTAAAGATGCTTAATAATTACCCAACAAACACTTGTTTTTATCTATAGATTGTGCTATAATTACTTAAAATTTAGATATTAAGGAGAGATATAATGGCAAAGATTTTCTATCAACAAGACTGTAATTTATCACTTTTAAAGGACAAAACTATAGCCGTAATCGGCTACGGAAGCCAGGGACACGCCCACGCGCTTAACGCTAAAGAGTCAGGCTGTAACGTTATCATCGGTCTTTACGAGGGTAGTAAATCATGGGCAAAGGCAGAGGCACAAGGATTTAAGGTGTACACAGCTGCCGAGGCCACAAAAAAGGCCGACATTATCATGATCCTTATTAATGACGAACTACAAGGTCAGCTATATAAAGAAAGCATTCTACCTAACCTTGAGGAAGGTAATATGCTTATGTTCGCTCATGGCTTTGCAATTCACTTTGGCCAGATCGTTGCACCTAAGGGTGTAGATGTTTCGATGATCGCACCTAAGGGTCCCGGACATACAGTTCGTAGCGAATATCAGGCAGGCAAGGGTGTTCCTTCACTTATTGCAGTTCACCAGGATGAAACCGGCAAAGCGTTTGATATGGCACTTGCATATGCACTTGCAATCGGTGGTGCTAGGGCAGGCGTTCTACAGACTACATTCCGTGAAGAGACCGAAACAGACCTATTCGGTGAGCAGGCAGTGCTTTGTGGCGGTGTTACCGCATTAATGCAGGCAGGATTTGAGACATTGGTCGAGGCAGGCTACGAGCCAGAAAGCGCCTATTTTGAGTGTATCCATGAGCTTAAGCTAATTGTTGACCTTATCTACCAATCAGGTTTTGCGGGAATGAGATACTCGGTTTCTAATACAGCAGAATATGGTGACTATATAACAGGTCCAAAAATCATTACAGATGATACAAAAAAGGCAATGAAGAAGGTTCTTACCGATATTCAGGACGGTACATTTGCAAAAGATTGGCTAACTGAAAATGCTGTAAATGCACCGCATTTTAAATCGATGAGAAGACGTTGTGCAGAACATCAGCTTGAGACTGTAGGCGAATCACTACGCAAGCTATATAGCTGGAGCGATAAAGACAAGCTAATTGACAACTAATAATTATAAAACCAAACGAGAGGCTTGGCTGTAAAGCCGGTCTCTCTATTTTATTATTGAGGTAATTTTTCATGTCGGCTAACAATCTTATACTGTATAACAACATTGTAGGTGATGAGATATTACGGTGTATCACCGATAAAAGTTCATACCACTCTGCACTAGGTCAGCTTGTAGAGTTTGCGCATCGAAACAGCCTAAGCGGAAACATATGGCAATGTTATATAAGCTATCTGGTTATCACATCTGAAAATTCCTATAGCCTTTCATGCGAGATGAGCGGTGATACCGGCGGTAGTATTTCGGCTATAGCACAGCATGATATGAAGATAATTTTCAATATTTTTAACGATATCCCGATAGATTTATTGCCTACACTTACAAGCTATAAACAACCACCAAAATGTCGAAACAGTCTACAAGGACTAGTTATACAAGCCCTTTCCCAGTCTCTTGCTGAGGCACCGAACGAAACACGGTTTAAAGAGATTATATCGGAGTTTTATAACAAACATGGTGTTGGAAAGTTTGCGTTAAATCACGCATTTAATCTATCTGAACATAATATTGCACCGGTCTATAATCCTGATCCAATCTTACTGGATGACCTCATTGGGTATAGCAGTGCTAAGAAAAGTTTAACAGCCAATACCGAGGCATTTATAGCCGGAAAAAAGGCTAACAACTGTCTTCTTTTTGGAAGTGCCGGCACCGGCAAATCATCCTGTGTTAAGGCTATATTAAACGAATATAGTAGCAAAGGACTTCGGCTCGTAGAACTTTACAAACATCAACTAAGGGAGCTTGGCACTGTAATCAATCGTATTAAGGATCGAAACTATAAATTCATTATCTTTATGGATGATCTTTCTTTTGAAGAGTTTGAGGTCGAATATAAATACCTAAAGGCGGTAATCGATGGTAGCGTGGGTAAAAAGCCTGAGAATATATTGATCTATGCAACATCTAACCGTCGCCACCTAATAAAAGAGGAGTATTCGGACAGGGACGGATTATACGCAAGCGAAACAATACAGGAAAAAACATCGTTATCGGCAAGATTTGGGGAGATGATATTCTTTGATTCGCCAGGAAAAAAAGAGTATAATGAAATTGTAAAGGCTTTAGCAAAGCGTGAAGGTCTTGACATTGGCGAAGAGGAGTTAGCGCTTGCGGCAAACAGCTGGGAGATGAGCCATAGCGGTAAATCAGGTAGAACTGCAAGGCAACTTATAGATTATCTTTTAGGAAATCAAAAATAATATAATGGAGGGCATATGACTTTTGAGCGCGAGGTAGATAGCTTTATTGAACAAAAGCGTGATGAAATATTACAGCTAATTTCAAAGGTAGTGGCTACAAATAGTGTCGAGGCAGCGGCTTCGGCTGATAACGCACCATATGGTGAGCAGGTGCGAAAGGCGCTAGATATTATGTTAGATGCTGCTAACAGCTATGGACTTGATACTATAGATGGTGGTGGTTATTTTGGCTTTGCATATCTTGACGGCGAAAGGGATGATTACCTTGCTACGCTTTCACACCTTGACATTGTGCCGGCAGGAGAGGGGTGGGACACAGATCCATTCACAATGGTCGAAAGGGATGGCTATATACTTGGCAGAGGTGTATCGGACGACAAGGGTCCGAGCGTACTTTCGCTTTTCGCATTGCTTTTCTTTAAAGATAGGCCCCGTAAGCTTGGAATGAGAGCAATTTTCGGTTGTAACGAAGAAACAGGCATGACCGATATGGATCGGTACAACGCACTTTACGAGCCGCCATTTTTCGCCTTTACGCCAGATGGAAATTTTCCGGTAGGATACGGTGAAAAAACAGTTATTGATGGACAGTTTATATCTACAAACTCTACAGACGTTATTGTAGAGCTTAAAGGCTCCGATGCATCTAATGTTATTCCTAAAAAGGCGATTGCAGTTGTAAGGTCAAGTATTGATCTAAAATCCACAGATTCTGTCGACGTTATAAAAGATGGTGATCTTATTAAAATCACTGCACATGGTACAGGGGGCCATACTGCACATCCCGAGGGCAGTACAAATGCTGCAGATATATTGTTTGACTATATTATAGAGAATAGTATCTGTAAAGGTGATGAGCTAAAAACCGTAAAGGCTTTAAAACAGTTAACATCTGACTATACAGGGGGCACTGCAGGAATAGCCGTTACAAAACCATATTTCACCCCACTGTCTATGGTACCATCCATGTTTGAAGTTAAAGACGGTAAAATAGTTGCAACACTAAATATACGGGCACCGTTTGGCTGTGCCGCTGAGGATATTGCCGATAAACTTTCAAATTTTGGCAATGATAATAATATGGAATACTGTGCCGGATATGTAAGTTATGGTATATTTATGGATCCGACATCCAAGCCTATTCGAATCCTATGCGAGGTGTATGATAGTTGCACAGGAAGTAAAAGCAAGCCTGAGACAATGTCCGGTGGAACATATGCAAGAAAGCTTGATAACTGTGTTAGTTTTGGACCTAGTATCGAGGACGAGGAAACTCCAGACTTTGTCGGACTTGTACATGGCGCAGATGAAGGTGTGTCTATAGATAGATTAATGTTTTCTCTAAAGGTGTATATATTATCGTTACAACGTTTGTTGGACGAGTGTGGTGATGCATTAGCATAGTAAAGGATTTAGCTATGAAGATGAGTACATTTAAAGATTCGACCGGTAATGTTTGTAGTAATGCTAACGAAAATGAAATATTAGAAAAGCTTTATTACTACGAGGAAAAGCTTTATAACCTTTATAGTCGCAGAGAGTTTATTCGCCAACAGCTACGTCAACTACAGCGTGATGGTAAGGAGAATACTGCTAAATACAAAGAACTACTTGGAGATGAACTTGTGTCAGGATCTGTTCTTAATGTGTTTGATATAAAATAACTATATTAATATTTGAGAAAGGCAGTGGCAGAATATGAAGAACATAATTACAGTTAGTCGCCAGTTTTCAAGTGGTGGGCGTGAGGTTGCAAAACGTGTTGCCGATTTGCTTGGTTTTGCATATTACGACAACGAGATAATTGAGCTGTTATCGAAAGAAAGCGGCTTTTCAAAAGAGTATGTTGAACAGTTTAGTGAAGCATCCTATACACGGATGTATCCAATCACCGTAGCAAGAACTTTTGTAGTTCCGATAGAAAGCCATTCACTTGAGCTACAAGCAATCCAGACACGGATTATTGGTGAGATTGGCAAAAAAGGTAATGCAGTAATCGTCGGAAGATGTGCAGATATGCTGTTAAAAGGCAGCAATACATTAAGCACCTTTATATATTCTTCCGATATGAACAGTCGTATAGAACGTTGCTATACTAAGGTACCACAAGAAAGGGACATATCCCGTCACGCAATGGAAAAAAAGATTTGCAGTATTGATAAAAAGCGTGCAAAGTACTACAACTTTTATACTAATCAAAAGTGGGGCGATATGTGCAACTACAACCTTTGTATTGATACCGCCGCAATTGACATAAAAACCATAGCAAGGTTAATTGTATCCGCAACCGAAACCACCTAAAAGGATAGACAATATCATGTATTTTGTTTTTAAATCTAACGGACCGGACAACTTTAACAAAACAGTAAAAACTATAAAAATAATATTAAGTGTATTATTGATAATTGCCGGAATTTTTTGCATTATAAACCCGCTTGGTACCGTTGCAACGGTAGAGACGTTTGCAGCAATCTGCATACTTATAACCGGCGGTTTTAGAGGGATAGAATATTTTTCGATTAAAGATCCTTCGTATCGCAATCCACGTCTACTTTCCGGCTGTGTTTTAAATGTACTTCTTGGTTTATTATTTTTACTATTACCATCAGGTTTTACTGTAAATTTTATATCCGGCATTATAACATTTATTCTAATAGTAGTAGGAGCTTTTAAGGTCATATCTGCTTTAAAGCAGCGTGAACAAGGATATAAAGGTTGGGGATTTGTGCTTTTCATCGGAATAATTGCAATTGCAATAGCAGTTGTTTTTATTACAATGCCACTTGCAACCGATATACTGCTTGTTGTAAGCTTAGGTGTTTATCTACTATTTAGCGGTGTAAGCCTGTTATCACTTAGATAAACTATATTAGACAGACAAAAAACAGATAGCCGGCAGATGCATTCTACTGGCTATCTGTTTATGTTATCAACAAAACACTGTTTTTTAAACGGTATATCTACCTAAATCCCTGTATCTAGCAAGTTCACTCTCATCTGCACTCTCTGTTTCGGTATTTGCCGGAGGGTACGGCAGGTCGTTAGATGTTGGAATCTGCACTCCCCTATCATATATTACATCCTGTGTAACCGTTCTTTTTTCACTGCTTTTAGCAAGCAATGATATCTGTACATTTTTAGATATTGTGGCAAAGTTATTGTCACTGTCCAGCAGCCCCTTTTCGTAGCTATCATTATCACTAAAATCACCCGCCTTAAATATCTTATCACCTGAAAGCACAATATTATTACGCATTAATACATCGGTAACTAGCTGCTCTGTATTTGCTATTAAATTATCGGTGTTACAATCTGTATATCTACACATTGTTATCGATACAGTGTTGCTATTTGCATACTCGGTTGAATGAAGTGCTACTTCATCTTCTGGAAGTGTGTATATTATCTGTTTGTCATCAACATAGTAATGCGACGAAAACACCCTGTTTCTGTTCTTACTGTTAAATGCAATTCTTGCAAAATAGCCTGCATCCTCATCCCGTCCTCCGTTTTTCTCGTGTAGTGTTACACCTGAAAAACCACTTCGCAGCTCGCCCGGTCTAAGGCACCCTACGTCTATAAACTGTTCAATATAATTATCCATAAATAAGCCTCCCTATGGTATAGTACATTACATACTATTCTATAGGGAGGCTTATTGTGAACTATTATAGCCATAATCTTATTAAAAATCCGCAAACTATAACCAAAAGAATACATAGTAGCGGCATTAAAAACTCTCGACTACGGTAAAAGCTCTTTTTCTTGGGTTCGTTAATAATCTTGCCCTGTTTATCTCTTTTTGGGGCACGTTCAACCGAATAGTTACTTCTACGTACCATTTTCAAGCCTCAATCGCATCTCCTCAAGTTCTTCCAGCTGGCCCATGTCCATAAACGAATCCTCTCGTATTGGATAAACTCCTACCTTATCCCCTTTATTACGATAGTCATCAATAATGGCCGGCATTGTGGTATTATAATTCTTCGGAATTTCGTCTACAATCTTTTTATCTACAACATAAAACCCGGTGTTAATCATTACATCCAACTTGGGCTTCTCGGTAAATTCCGATATTGCACCATCATCGGCTAGCGTTATAACGCCATAGGGTATAACCATATGCTTAAAGGCGGACACTACCGTGATTGTATTGCCGTTATCTTGATGCTCTTTATAAAGCTTACCATAGTCGGCATCAATTAATGTGTCACAGTTGGTAAGAAAAAAACTGCTGTTTATTTTTTCTTTAAGTAAAGATAATCCCCCGGCAGTACCAAGTGGTATATCCTCATCTATAAAATAAAGATTGTATGGTTTTGGAGTTTCGGTCATATAGGCCTTTATCATCTCTTTACGATGGTTTACGACAATATAAAAATCCTTACACCCAAAACTTGTAAACTTATTAATAATATGTTCAATAATAGGTAGCTCACCTACCGGTATTAGTGGCTTCGGTAGCACCTTAGTATATGGATACAACCTTGTTCCAAGTCCGCCGGCCATTATTACAACAGGAATATCAACCGTTTCGGTTATTGGATAGTGGTTCTTGTCAAAGTAGATATCCTGTACCGTACCATCATCACCTATCACCGGCACACCGTTAGCATCAAGCTCCTCGAAAAATCTTTTTGCTTTCTGGTGCTCACCTACTTTTACTGTTTTAGGGTTTTGGTTTGCGGCAAGTGCACAAGACTGTGTTATCTGTCCTCCGGACAAGATAAAACGCCTAACATCACCATCGGTTATTATTCCGCAAAGCCTTTTGTCCTCACATAACAGTAACATTCTCATACCTGTTTCGGACAATTTTTGCATTGCATCTCTTACGGTGCAATCCTTTGTTATTATAAATGGGGTAATATCCATACTAGCTCCGTCCTTTTTCTGCCTGTTTAACTACATCACAAACTCTTTTAATATCCTCCTGTGTTAATGAGGTCGAGCAGGGTAGGTTAATTATTCCTTCGCGATAAATTTTACTACGCTCGCCGCCATGATACTCGCAGTCTTTATATGGTTTTAGAGTATGTATCAAGGTCCATATAGGACGCACACCAATTTTGTTCTCGGTAAACAGCTGCATTAGGCTGTCACGGTCTATTGCAAAGTTATTAAGCATTATGCTATAAAACCATCGATTAGATCGTACATCCTCTCTAAACCCAAGTAGCTTAATGCCGTTAATATCGCTTAGCATTGTTTTATAATGATTATAGTTTTCATTTTTTACAGCTATAAAACGTTCCAAATTTTCCACCTGGGCAAGCCCTAATGCTGCCTGTAGGTTAGTCATCCTATAGTTGTAACCTACATCACCATGTATAAAATGCATCTCGTCATCTTTAGCTTGAGTCGAAAGATATTTTGCATATTTTAAGCGCTCTATATCCTTTGCAACCAACATTCCACCTGACCCGGTGGTTATTAATTTATTGCCATTAAAGCTATAAGCACCAAAATCACCAACTGTGCCTGCCATCATTCCTGCAAAGCGTCCCCGCAAAAACTTACTACCCAGTGCCTCGGTAGCATCTTCAACGACAAAAAGATTATATTTAGTCGCAATATCTACTATTGCTTCCATATCAGCAAGGTTACCAAACACATGCACCGGAACAATACCACTAACCTTTCGCCCTGTGTTCTTATTACGTAGCGTCTTTCCATCAAATTCACAATCTTGCTCACAAAACTCTTTAACAGCATTAACATCAATACAAAGCGTGTCATCACAATCAAAAAACACCGGAACAGCACCCACATATTTCACCGGATTAACCGCGGCTACAAAGGTAAGAGTAGGTACTATAACCTCTTCATTCTGCTTTAGCCCTAAGCACAAAAGTGCAAGGTGTAGCGCCGCAGTACCACTGGCTGTAGCTACCGCTGTTTCCACACCATTATACCGAGCAATCTCTGCTTCAAAGTCCGTAACCTTGCTACCGCCTGTTGATACCCATTCGCTTACAACAGCTTGCTCAACATAAGTTTTTTCATTACCGCAAAAATTCGGAACACTAAGAGGAATAAACTTCATCATTCACCATTACATGTTTTATCGTACATATTGAGGCTGCAATCATTGCAGGAATTAGAATAACAAAATACAACGTTGACCCATTAAGGCTAAAATACTCCGATAGGTTTCTTACAGGATTAATTTCTATGCTGTTAAATATCCCCAATGTTGTAGCATAACTTGCAGGGTCAATCCTTATTTCAGTTACGTTCTTTAAGCCAAAATCGAATAAAACGCCGTCATTATCAAAATACCCAAACACCCTATCCTGCACCGAAAAATCTTGCTGCCCAGCAGTTTTATAGTATGCTGCTAACTCCCCTAGCTCCCCCTCAAAATCCATCATCAATCGCACCGTGCTTACAAGCTGGTCTTTTTGTGGCAAAAGAATTTGTGGATCAATCGAATAGGAATACACCTTTCCGTCCGGCAACGTTATAATCTCGATAGGGACTATATCTTCCCAGTAAAATATTTCGTTTTCAAGCAATCCGCTTGCCCTAAGTATTCTATCGCTTGCAAAACATATTAGTACAAAGGCAACTATAGCAAGAATTGAAAAAAGATAACAAAACACTACTATTTTGATATCTTTTATCGCTAAAAACCTTACCTTCATCTCTTTAACATTGAAGTTTTTCTTCATAATTTTAGCTGTTCCTCTAATTTGTCAATATTCTCAACAAAGTTAACCTGATCTAGGCGAATTATCTCTTCCTTACAGAAGCCGTACCCATAGGTAACGCCGATAAATCGACATCCAACCTCTCGCGCAGCATCATAATCATAATAGCTATCTCCAACCATTACTGTATTTTTTGGAGCAGCGCCTAAATCCGACATTATTTTTTTTAAAATCTGTGCTTTTGTAAGTGTACATGCATCATCGTTACCAATAATAAGTTTAAAATAGCTTGCAAACCCTTTAAGTTCTACAAGTTCCTTTAAAACCGCTTCCCTTTTTAAGCTTGCAATTGCGATCATGTAGTTTTTACTCTGTATTTTATCAAGCAGTTCCGGAATTCCGGTATAAGGTTTACAGTTATAAATACCAAACTGTAGGTAGTGCATCCGATACTCTCGAATTACTTTCCTGATTTCCTCTTCCGGTAGCCCATACATATTTTTTATTAGCATCGCGGTAGAGCCGCCACGCAATAAATCCTCTAACATCTGCTCGTCTGGTTTTTTTAAACCGTTATCAGACAAAACTGCTTCCATCGATGATGTTATGCCAGGATGTGTTGCAAACAAGGTGCCATCTAGATCAAAGACAATCAATTTTTCTGTAGTTTTTCGCATTGCCCAAAACTTCATTGCAAGAAAGTTAAACGGAATAGAGAAAAGCAACATAATAAGTGGTGCTAAAAATTCTGATATAAGCAAAAAGTCCACAAGCAATACTAGCCCAAGCTGAGTAACTAGATAAGATACGCCGTATACAGCATATGTCTTGACCATAGACGATGCCTTAGCAGGTGTAGTAAACACAAACTTAGCATTCAATAGATAGGAAATTAATATTCCGATACCCCATGCTATCGTATTAGATAATAGATAGTGCAGTCCAAAAAAAACAAAAGTGGAATAGATAAGATAGTTTAAAGCAGTATTAAACAACCCTACAATCGCAAACTTTGCAAACTGAAATGCGGATGCAATAAGCTTTGCAACCAGTCTCTTTGATTGATTATCTTGTCGTTGATTGTTCAAATCGTATTCCTTGAGTATACATTCACATAGACAACCCTTGTATCACAAAGCATATCTGCAAAGGTGCAATGTTCGCTACTAAATATCATTATGATATAGCCTAAAAGCATGAACCCTGTGAGAAAACGCCCTACCGTCTCGCGGTACAGTATATTTACCCACCCTGGGTTATCAGAACAATCCACCACCTTTAATCGAAACAACATCTTACCGGGTGTGGCACCCATTTTAAAGGTAAAACAAGTAAAGTAAAGTGCTGCTATTGTAAAATACAAAATATCTACAATAGTATAGTTAAAGAATACAGGCATAGGAAATGATATAGATAATCCAAATATAAACAGATTTGCAGTTCCTCTAAGCAGAAATATTATAATATTGTCTACTGCAAAGGCCACAAGTCTTACCCAAAAACCCGCCGTAACATTAGGGTTAATTTTGAAGGACATAGTAAAGCTCCATCGGTTCAGTATCATTTAGTACTTCTAGCAGCGCCTGACTATCACTTTTAGGAATAATATTGCTTGCTGAAGCAAACAGCCTATCAAAAAAATCAAAATCTGAGATAAGCGGATAATGGTTAACTTCATATCCAGTCTCAGAATACACAATTGAAACGGCGTCATCAAAGTCTCCGATAACATCGATAAGTTTTGCATCTAGCGCCTGTTTCGGGGTGTAAAGCCTTCCATCAGCCAGCTCTAACACCTGCTTCTCACTCAGATTTCTTCCGCTTACAATTATATCTACAAACTGATCATAAGCTTCGTCTACAATGGATTGGTATATTGCATCTTCCTCGCTCTGTAGTTCCTCCGGTGCAGAGGCTTTAAACGGGCCGGAAGTATATACTTTTTGTTCAATGCCTAATTTTTCATAAAGACCTGTTAGGTCGGTAAAACCAAGTACAACGCCTAAAGATCCTGTCATTCCGTTACGGTTACATATTATTTTGTCTGCCGCACATGCAATATAGTATCCCCCCGATGCAGCCATTGAGTCCATATATGCATAAACCGGCCTATCGGTAGTTTCTTTATACTCCATAAGTGCAAGGTATACTTCATCACTCTCCAGAACACCTCCACCCGGAGTATCAAGATATAGCATTATCCCCTTGTTATTGCTGTTTGTTGTAAGCTCTTTTATCTGGCTTACCGTAGCATCATGTCTGTAGGTTGAGTTAATTATTGCATTTAAATCATCTTCGGTATCCTCAATTGTACCTATAATCTTCACAAGTGCAATATCTTGGTTGTATGTGGCGGTTAGTAGCTCATCCTGTGCTGTATCGAATGATGATGTAAACTCTTGTAATGTTTGTGCGGCTAAAACTCCACTTACTCCTGTTATTAACAATATTATACATGCAATAACGATTCCTATCGTCTTTTTGGTATTCATTAAATTTATCCCTTCGAAAATTATTGCCTATCAAACAGCTTTTTAAGCGGATTCATCGTTCCTTTTTCTGTATGCTTTGATGTGGCAATTGTATAAACATTTAGCATTCTTTCGCAAAAAACTTCTTCGTTATAAACCCTACTGCTTTGGGTAACACTTGTCCTAAGTTCTTCTCTTTCCTCGTCGCTTAAGGCTGCATAGTCGTTAATTAGCTTACAAAACTCTTCGTTGTTCTCGAATATTTCACCTGTCAAACCTCTTGTTATCTGACCAATATTAAACCTGTCAAGCTTTTGAAAAACGTATAATCCGGCTGCAGTTGCTTCGTAAATCGTTATCGAGTTTGTCTCGGATGTAGAAGCAGTACAAAACAAACTACATGCGTTATAGTAGGCACTAACGTTTTTATATTCTACTTTACCGGTAAAAATAATCCTATCGGCAAGTTCAGTATTAGCTGCATGTTGTTTAAGTTTATCCGATTCCGGCCCATCCCCCAGTATTACTAGTTTAAACCTCGGTTTATCGTGACATGCCATTACAAATCCGTCTATCAGAACGTCAATACTTTTTTCAAAACCAAGTCTACCTACAAACAGTATTGCAATATCATCATCACTAAGGCCCATATGAGCCCTTGCTCTACTCATCATTTCAGCCGAGTTGTTTTCCGGCAAAAAGTCCCTTGTCGCGGCGGTATTCGGCACAAGATTCACATGACGATTCACGCCAAAATGCCGTAGGTATCTCACAACCTTATCGGATGGCACGGTTATCTCGGTTGCTTTACTGGCAATATTTCTAAGGTATAGATGGGTCGCTGATTTCATAACATGTTCAAACCGCTTTGAGGTAATATACCCCAAATAATCGTCATACATCGTATGCAAGGTATAAACTACAGGAACATTTAGCCACCTTGCAGAATATAATCCCAGTAGACCTATACTAAACTCGGTATGAATGTGTATTAAGTCCGGCTTAAAATCTGCAATTCTCTTGTAAGATTTTAGGTTAAGTGGGTTGGTTATACCATATCCATATAACTTCTTCATCGGTATGGATGAACAGTACATCACATCCTCAGTTTCCTCCGGCAGCCTAAGTTTTTTTGGACATGCCGCCACAATCAAAACTTCATGACCTGCTCTTACAAGCTCATCCCTTAGTATTTTAACATAGGTAACTACACCACTTATATAGGGTAGATACCCCTCAGTAAACATTGCAACACGCATAAAATCATCTCCATTACACAGCACTGATATTATACTACATGCAAGCCAAATTGTAAAGCCCACCTATAATTGCTTAATTTATATTGCAAAAAGGCATCATTTTTGATACAATTATAAAAAGAATATAAAAACAGGAGACGAAAATGGCTCAGTTTACCGTACCACTCGAAAAAATTGTAAACACCATTCATCTTGAGGTAATTTACACACCAAAACCACTTTCAGAAATTAAGATTCACACCGTTGATGTTAATCGTCCCGGTCTGCTTCTTGCAGGGTTCGATGCATATTTTGATCCATCCCGTATTCAGATATTAGGACTTGCAGAGTTTGCGTATCTTAACAACCTAACCAAAGCAAAAAGAAAACAACAGCTTGAATTTTTATTCTCGGCAAAGCCAATAGCGGTTATGATTTCAAGAAATCTGGACGTAGATTCAACACTTCGTTCAATCGCAAAAAAGAATAAGACTCCACTACTTCGCTCTAAGGAAAACACATCTGAACTATCATCCTCTGTCATCTCAGTACTTGCTGTAGAGCTTGCTCCTAGAATAACTCGCCACGGTGTACTTGTAGAGGTTTATGGTGAGGGCATACTTATGCTTGGAGATTCAGGCGTAGGTAAAAGCGAAACTGCAATTGAACTTGTTAAGCGTGGCCATCGTTTAATTGCCGATGATGCTGTGGAACTTCGCCGTGTTTCTAATCGTACTATTGTAGGCCGTTCACCTGAAAATATTCGTCATTTTGTTGAGATGCGTGGTGTTGGTATTATTAATGTTGCAAGAGTTTTTGGTTTTGGTGCGGTTAAGGAAACAGAGAAGATAGACCTAGTTGCCGAACTTGAGGTATGGGAAAACGGTAAGCATTACTCCCAAACAGGACTTGAGACAAAGTTTACCGATATTCTTGGCATATCTGTTCCAAGTTGCCTTATCCCTATCCGTCCCGGTCGTAACCTTGCCGTAATTATTGAGGCCGCAGCAATTAACAATCGCCAGAAAAAGATGGGCTATAACGCAGCAAGGGAACTTTTTGCAAACATGGGGATTGAGGAATAATGAACATTATTGCAGATCTGCATAATCATACCGTTGTTTCACAGCACGCCCTTAATACAATTACCGAAATGGCTAAAAAAGCATCCGATCTATCGCATTTTGCTATTGCAATTACCGACCACGGTCCGGATTCAAGCGACGGGGCTCACCCCTGGTATTTTTGGATGCTTAAAAACCAACCTGATATTATGGAGGGAATATTTGTAATTAAGGGTATAGAGGCAAATGTTATCGATATAAACGGTACGCTTGATAGTGAAGCAATTAATGCAGATGGCTGTGTTGACTTTACTATTGCCTCGATACATGGTGATTTCTTTGGAGAGCTTGATATAGATGCCGCCACCGAACTATGGCTGAACATTGCAAAAAGGCCGATAGTGGATATGATAGGCCATTCAGAGGAGGGGCGGTTTGCCTACGACTACGAAAGAGTAACAAAGGCTTTTACCGACAATAATAAAATAGTAGAGCTTAATGTTGCCTCTTCAAAGGTGAGGCCCGGTAACGAAGAAAATTTAAAAAACCTTATACTTGCCTGCAAGAAAAATAACACAATGGTTTCGATTAACAGTGATGCACACTCAATCTATTCACTTGGTAACTATGATGGGATGGTACAACTTTTAAACGACCTTAATTTCCCACACGAGCTTGTTGTAAACTCTTCTAAGGAGCGTCTGCTTGCAATGTTTAAGCTCAACAATCCTAACCTTTATCTACGCATGTTAGAGTATGATGCAGCATTTATCTAGATATAAACATTATGGAGTTAAAAATGTATATAGTTTGGGGGATAATTTTTGTACTTGCCGGTGCCGGCGCAATAATAAATCCAAGAAAATATTTTGAGGTGAACGAAAGCTTTAAAAGTATTATCAAACGAAGCACAACCGGTCCAACTAAACTTTACCTAGTATGCACCAGAATTGGCGGTGCATTATTAGTACCGGTTGGATTGTATACTATATCCCTGCATTTCACAGTTTAATTATAAAACGAGGTAAGTATGGATTTTATACAAGCTGTTAATAAAGAAGGAATACCAATCTTTACCGATATATCTTGTAAGACACTTACTAGCTTTAAGATAGGCGGTAAGGCAGATTATCTGATAGAGCCTAGCGATACAAAACAGCTGGTTAAAACATTATCTTTGGTAAAGCAGTATGGAATTAAATACATTCTTATCGGTTGTGGCAGTAATCTACTATTTTCTGACAATGGTTATAGGGGGGCGATTATCCGTTTAAAGCCACCTTTTTCAAGCAAAGCAATTCTACCGGGTAATCAGATAAAGGTATATGCCGGCGAAAGGCTTTCATCGCTTTGTAATTTTGCGCTTGAAAACTCACTATCCGGCCTTGAATTTTGTTATGGTATACCCGGCTCTGTAGGGGGTGCGGTATACATGAATGCCGGTGCATACGGTGGTGAGATAACCGATATCTTCCTATCGGCAGAGATATTAACTGAAGATTTAACACTGGAGCTACGAAACAAAGAACAGATGGATTTTTCGTATAGGCATAGTGCACTTTGTAGTAATAACGAAATTTTAATCTCTACCACCCTGCAACTTATGCCTGACTGCACCGATAAAATAAAGGACAGGATGAACGAACTTATGTCAAGGCGGGTGGATAAGCAACCTTTATCACTACCCAGTGCCGGTAGTACCTTTAAACGACCCACGGGTGGATATGCATCAGCACTGATAGACGAATGTGGACTTAAAGGCTTTACTGTCGGCGGAGCATCCGTTAGTGAAAAGCATGCAGGGTTCGTTGTAAATAATGGTGGTGCAAGCTGTAACGATATTTTAACTTTATGTGATAAAATATCCGAAATAGTGTATGCTAAAAAAGGTATTCTATTAGAAACGGAAGTTGAGATTGTAAAGGAGTAGTATGCAGGAATTATTGCTTGTTACCGGCCTTTCAGGAGCGGGTAAATCGCTTGTTATGCGTGCACTTGAGGATATAAATTATTTTTGTATAGATAACCTTCCGGCCGATATGCTATGTGACCTTTTAAAAACTAAGGAACTTAAAAAAAGATATGCCGATAAACTAGCTATTACAGTGGATATTCGTAGCGGCGAAGATTTTCAAGGCATACTGACTGCGCTAGAACAAAAAACCGACAACTTTACAATTAAACTTTTATTTTTAGATGCCGACGATAACATTCTGGCCCACCGGTATAAAGAGACCCGTCGCTGTCACCCCTTAACGGTACGCCGAAACCTATCAATAGTAGAAGCATTAATACAGGAACGTCAGTTGCTATCCCCTCTCTATGGTATCGCCGACTATATTATAGATACAGGTTTGTTAAGTGCAGCATCATTAAGGGAGCAGGTTGCGCTACAGTTCTCACATTCTATCTTTGAGACAATGCCTGTTACTGTAATGTCATATGGCTTTAAATATGGAATCCCTCGTGATGCAGATCTTATCTTTGATGTAAGGTGCCTACCAAACCCATATTATATCCCAACACTGCGCGATAAAACAGGCTTAACCGACGAAGTATACGATTATGTTTTTAGTTTCGATGCATCTAACGAACTTTTTGAAAGGTTAATATACCTATTAAATTTTTCACTTCCGCTATATATAAAAGAGGGAAAAAGTCGTCTTACAATAGCAATTGGTTGTACCGGTGGCAAACACCGTAGCATATCATTTGCCAGAAGAATATCGTCACATCTTGAAGATCTGTGCTATAAGGTGGATACCTTGCACAGAGATGAAACCCGTCATAAGAGGAACTATTAACTTATTCTATGAGCTTTAATAACACTGTAAAATCTGAAATAGTACAGAATATCAATCGTTCAGTGCCGGCACCGGAATTGTCCAGGCTGTTTTTGTCCTGTGGGTTTATAAGTGACCCACTTAAAGAGTATCGTATCGAGTTTCATACCACTAAGCACACCCCTACCGTTAACTTGATTAACGAATTGTCAGATAAGGGTATAGTTGCGCACAAGGGTATGAGAGGCGGTAGGATGCTTGTTTATGTTACAGCATCGGAACATATTGAGGATCTACTTACCATGATGGGCGCACAAAGTAGTGCTTTGCATCTTATGGACATTAAGATAGAGAAAGACCTGCACAACAAGGCAAACCGAATTTCCAATCGAGAGATAGCAAATGTAGGGCGTACGGCTAAAACAAACTCCGAACTACTGCAAGCCGTTGCCATATTAGAAAAAAAGGGAACGCTACTTCCCGACCAGCTTATCGATGCGATCAATCTTTTGAAAATGCACCCCGAAATGAGCATGTCTGAAATGGCAAAGGAGCTTAAAATAAGCAAATCCGGTATCTACCACAGGATGCAACGTATAAAGGAATTTGCTGCAAAGTAATTTATGAGTTATAGTATTTTATTAAGTAAGGATTTTAAACATTGAATGATTTTGTTCATCTGCATCTTCATACCGAGTACAGCCTACTTGATGGTGCGTGCAGAATAGAACCGCTAATGAAACGCCTTAGTGAGATGGGGCAACACTCGGTAGCAATAACCGATCATGGCGTTATGTTTGGTGCCATGGATTTTTATAAAGCTGCTAAAAAGCATGGAATAAAGCCTATTATTGGGTGCGAGGTTTATGTTGCAACACGCAGTAGGTTTGATAAGGTACACAAGATAGATGGAAACAACCATCTTGTCCTACTTTGTAAAGACGAAACCGGGTATAAAAACCTATCACAGCTTGTATCACTTGGATTTACCGAAGGTTTTTATTCTAAACCGAGGGTCGATAAAGATATCTTAAAAAAACATAGCGAGGGGCTTATCGCCCTTTCTGCCTGTTTGGCCGGTGAAATACCATCCGCACTACTTGCCGGTGACTATAACAAGGCAAAAAACGCCGCACTTTTTTATAACGATATATTTAAAGACAACTTTTATATCGAGATTCAAAACCATAATATTCCGGAACAACAGCAGGTTTTACCGGAGCTTATTTCGCTTGCAAGAGAGCTGAATATTCCATTAGTTGCAACAAACGACAGCCATTATCTTAACCGTGAAGACTCCAAGATGCAACGTGTACTAATCTGTATAGGTACTAACAAGCTAATGAGTGATGATGATGTACTGGAGTTTGGAACTGATGAATTTTATGTAAAATCTGGCGATGAAATGGCAGATTTATTTGCTATCTGCCCTGACTCAATCACAAACACAGTCGAGATTGCAGAGCGGTGTAACCTTGATATACAGTTTGGAGTAACAAAACTACCAAAATTTGCACCTGATACATCCGAAAACCCTAAAGAGTATTTTGAACGATTAGTATACGAGGGATTTGACCGATATTATTCAGAGGATGACTCAGCGGCCAGATCAAGGTTGCTGTATGAGATGGACGTAATAGAATCCATGGGATTTATAGATTATTTTCTTATCGTTTCTGACTTCATCTCCTATGCAAAAAAACATATGATACCGGTAGGACCCGGGCGTGGCAGTGGTGCCGGAAGCCTTGTAGCCTACTGCCTTGGGATAACCGGCGTAGATCCACTTAAATACAACCTTCTTTTTGAGCGTTTTTTAAATCCAGAACGTGTTAGTATGCCGGATTTTGATATAGACTTTTGCTACGAGCGCCGCGGAGAGGTTATTAACTATGTTAACGAAAAATATGGTAGTGATCATGTTGCACAGATAATCACTTTCGGGACTATGGCCGCAAGGGCGGCGGTAAGGGATGTTGGCAGGGTTCTTGGTATAGCCTATGGCGATGTTGATCGTATCGCTAAGCTAATACCTAACGAACTTAAAATAACACTTGCGAAAGCATTAAAACAGAATAAAGAGCTTCGCGCAGTTTATCAAAGCGATATAGCTATTAAAGAGCTTATCGACATGGCAATTAAGGTTGAGGGAATGCCACGCCATGCATCCACCCATGCGGCCGGTGTTGTTATAACACCTAATCCTACGGTTGATTATCTTCCACTTGCCGTGAGTAGTGACCAGATTGTTACACAGTTCCCGATGACAACAATCGAAGAGCTTGGTCTTTTAAAGATGGACTTCCTTGGACTTCGAACCCTTACAGTTATTAAGGACTGCATAGATAAGCTTGATGATAAAAACTTTGATATAGAGAGAATCCCCCTTGATAATAAAGATGTTTTCAAGATGTTATCTCAGGGTGAAACTGCCGGTATATTTCAGTTTGAAAGCAATGGAATTCAGCAGGTTTTAATGGGTTTGCGCCCCACAAAATTAGAGGATCTGATTGCTGTTACATCACTTTATCGCCCGGGACCGATGGATAGTATTCCAAGCTATATCGAATGGCGTCACAACCCCGATAAGATAAAGTATAAGCATGAAAAACTAAAACCAATCCTTGCCGAAACATATGGCTGTATTGTATATCAAGAACAGGTTATGCAGATATGCCGTGAGCTTGCAGGCTTTTCTTATGGTCGAGCCGATCTTGTTAGGCGTGCAATGAGCAAGAAAAAACACGATGTAATGCAACAGGAACGCCAGGCATTTGTTTATGGCGAAGCTGGTGATAAAGGCTGTATAGGCTGTGTTGCAAATGGCATTCCGGAAAAAGCAGCAAACGAAATTTTTGATGAGATGGCTGGGTTTGCATCCTATGCATTTAACAAATCACATGCCGCTGCCTATGCACTAATTGCCTACCAAACAGCTTATCTTAAATGTCATTTTGAAAAAGAATTTATGGCGGCACTACTTACAAGTGTACTGCATAACTCTGCAAAGATAATGGAATACTCGGCTGTCTGCCGTTCTCGTGGTATTAAACTGCTTCCCCCCGATATAAACCGAAGTGATATCGGATTTACAGTGGATGGTAATAACATTCGGTATGGCTTGCTTGCCGTAAAAAATGTTGGCCTTGGCCTTTGTAACATGATAATATTAGAGCGAAAGCTGGAGCCATTCACCTCATTATACGATCTTTGTACGCGACTTAGCGGTAGTGAAGTTAATCGCCGTGCCCTTGAATGCCTTATTAAAGCAGGCTCCTTTGACCTTACGGATAGCAACCGCAAGGCATTATTAATTGCTATTGAATCTATGCTAAAAAGTGTAGAGAGTGATAGGCGCACTAATTTAGAAGGACAGCTTGACCTTTTTTCTGATTTAACTAGCCATAAAAAGAATGATTTTGCACTGCCCATTATCGAAAATTATACTAAGTCAGAGCTACTTAATATGGAAAAGGAGGTAAGTGGTCTATATCTATCCGGTCATCCACTGGACAGCTATAGCGATCTTATAAAACAGTACAGTAACTTTACCTTTGATGTTGCACAGGACGAATATGTCGTTGCAAAACTTGACAATAAGAATGTTTCGGTTATATGTAGTATCGCTTCAACAAAATTCATCTATACAAAAAGCGGGAACACGATCTGTTTTTGTACTGTTGAGGATACACAATCACAGATGGAGGTTTTAATATTTGCAAAGGTTCTTGAGGATTGTCGTAATGAAATAACTGAAAATGCAGTTATACTTTTAACCGGACGAATATCGGTTAAGGAAGATGATCCGGTTAAAATCATTGCACAAAGTATTGTTCCGATAAAAGCAGTAAAACCTAAACCTACCAACAAGGACGGGTTATACCTACGCTTAGATAGTAACACCGGTGAGATGTATAAAAGTGTAATCGCCACCATAGAGCTTTATCCGGGAAATATTCCGGTTTACATTAGGTTTACCGATACAAAAAAGCTGGTTATGCTACCACAGCGTCTATGGATAAATGACAAATCGGTGATTTCGGATACTCTAACCACTATACTTGGTACAGATAATGTGGTACTTAAACATTGATGCTAAATTAATGACTTGCAATATTTATTTGACAACAATTATCATAAAATGTATAATTGACGATATATAGTTTTTTATTTGAGGAATTATGAGTAATCGAGTTATTGTTACCGGAGCCGACGGTTTTATCGGCAGTCATCTTACGCAGCAGCTTGTAGAATGCGGAGAAAAAGTTACTGCTTTTTGCTACTACAACTCATTTGGCCAGGCCGGCTGGCTTGATACCCTACCTAAAGAGATAACATCGCAGATAGAGTTTTTTTATGGTGATATTAGGGATCCAAACGGTGTTCGCACTGCATTAAAAGGCATGGACACTGTATACCATCTTGCCGCTTTGATTGCAATTCCGTTTAGCTACCATTCGCCTGATAGCTATATAGATACTAACATTAAAGGTACACTAAACATATTAAATGCTGCAAGGGATTGTGAAAATCGCCGTGTGCTTGTTACCTCTACCAGCGAGGTTT
>CAYJKW010000012.1:6398-12319 GCA_964370765.1 uncultured Oscillospiraceae bacterium | reverse complement strand
ATCGCCCTATTCTGCAACAAAGATTGGTGCAGATCGACTTGCAGAAAGCTTTTATCGTAGTTTCTCTTTGCCGGTTACCATAGTAAGACCGTTTAATACCTATGGCCCAAGGCAGAGCGCGCGCGCTGTTATTCCTACAATTATTACACAGCTGATATCCGGTAAAAACGAAATAAAGCTTGGTTCGCTAACACCTACACGTGACTTTAACTTTGTAAAGGATACAGCATCAGGATTTATTAAAATAGCACAGTGCGATAACACCATAGGTGAAGAAATTAATATCGCGACCGGCGAGGAAATAAGCATTGGCGACCTTGCAAATGAGCTTATAACACAGATTAACCCATCGGCCAAGATTGTTACCGATGAGGCCCGACTTCGCCCAGAAAAAAGCGAGGTTGAGCGTCTACTTGGTGATAACACTAAGTTTGAAAAACTTTGCGGAAAGCTTGAAAAACACAGTTTTGAAGATGGCATTGCGCAGACTATAGCATTTATTCGTGAAAACATAGATAGATATAAACCGGAAGTTTATAATATATGATGTTAACGGCAATCAAAAAGATGTTTAAACGGCGTGCAGTTCGTGAAGCTGTTACCGTCTTTTTGTTGTTGTGTGTATCCGTTTTTATTGTTTATTGGATGCGTGTATTTTACTATTTTGACTTCACCTCTGCACCGGTAATGGTAGCGTTTGCATTTCCTATTATACTGCTTAGCTACTATATGGTTATGGCATGCATAAAAGGGGCAAGAAAGAACTTTGCACTATGGGGTGCAATTCTTGTAGCTTTTTGCGGCATACTTTACAGCTTTGCAAATGCACCCCTACAAGTACCGGATGAAACTGCACATTTTTTGCGTAGCTATGCGATGGCGGGCGGTGACATTGATTTTGATCCTGCGCGAGTGTATCCCGATGATGTTGGACTGCTACTTGAGGAATTTGAGCCATTTTACAGTCATTTCCACCAAGATGAAAAGGATCAGATAATCTACCGCTACAAAAGTTATTTTGATCGACTAGAAAACGGTGATACTGCAACAGCAGAAGAACCGGTTATGATGTTAATTTTGCCTTTTATCCCCTCAGCACTTGCTATGGCACCACTTAGGGCGCTAGGGGTAAATGCGCTTGTCTGCCTTTTTGCGGCAAGGATTGCTAATGTATTAGTATTTGCTGCAATCTGCTATGCCGCACTTTGCATTGCTAAAAGATTTAGACTTTTGTTTTTATCGTTTATGCTACTTCCAACAACTATGTTTATGGCCGCCTCCTGCTCTTATGATAGTGTAATGCTTGCCGTATCTATATTGTTGTTTGCTTATCTATTTAAGGATAGAATTGAAACAAAAGATATTATTATAATATTGCTTCTTACCTTCTTTATTAGTCATATAAAAATACCTAATATATTGCTTGTTGTTCCAATGTTTGCAATTGGCAAAAGTCAGTGGATAACCAGAATAACAAAGTTTTTTTTCCTTCTACTTACAGTAGCAACCGCAATAATTTCATCATTGTTTGTTAGCACCTATGCATCAATATTCTCTTTATTCGAGCCAATACCAAGACTTGATAGTGTAAACCCAATTGAGCAGGTTCTTTTTATCCTATCAAATATTCCAAGATATATCATTGTAGTTTTCGGTAGTTTTTATGAAAACGGATTTTATATTACACAACTTGGCACATTCGGATGGATGGATACCGTCGTACCATTAGTGTCCTATATTTCTTTACCACTATTGTTTTTTATTGCAATCTTTTATGGGCAGAAAATCAATGGTGATAAACAACTGTTTATATCGCTTGTACTATTTACCGTTGGATATGCGCTTGTAGCTATATCCGGTATTTACATTACAAATACGCCGGTTGCAATGGTTCGTGTTGTTGGAGTTCAGCCAAGGTACTTCCTCCCCTCCCTTTACTCGCTATGCCTTTGTATTGGAATGTTTAGTGGACGCTTTATTGATATTAAAAGCAGGCTCACCGATGATGTTGCCGTTGTGACAGCTGGCGGTTTTTCTGTAATTTCGGCTATCTTACTATTTCTTACCCACAATGTAATTTGGTGACCTATGATTGATTTTTTTCTATTATCCATAACTTTTTTATCGCTACTATCCATCATATCGACTACAATACTTCTTTTTAGGTTTAAGGCCGGACTTGCCCCACTTTTAATTGTATGTATTGTAACCGCAGCACTTACAATTTCCGGAATGTTAAATGGTGCATTTATAACAGCTATTACAATATTAATTATCTCTGTCCCTTGCCTTGTCTTCACAGTTTATCGGATAGTAAAGAACAAAGCTGAACTGCTACTTTTTAACGACCTTGGCTTGTATAGCTTTATAGGGTTATCTCTTTTTATAATAACATTATTTAGTATCCGCCAACCGTTATTTTTTGAATGGGATGAATTTTCATTTTGGGGAACAGCCGCACGTATTGTAAGCGATTCTAATCTGCTTTATACCGTTGCCGAAAACAACATGGTCGGTACTACCCACCCACCTGCCCTTATAATGTTTTCATATCTATTTAACTTCTTAGGGGAATATGCACCGTTTAAAACCTATATTGCGTATGATATGCTTGTTTTTTCTGCTTTTGGTGCCGTATTAAGCTGCTTCGATAATAAGCTAAAACATATATCGTTTCCTGTTCTGTTAGTGTTTATATGCTCACCCTTAATAGCTATGAATCTCTATGGTCGCTCGATACAGGTGTTGCCTGGATATATGTCTGCCTATTCAGATTTTCCGATGGGCATCTTAATTGCTGCTATATTAATAATTTGTTTTTGTAGGTCCGGTAATCGATTACAAACTTTTATAGTTACTATTGCTGCATTATTTGTATTAACGCTATGTAAAGAGATGGGTTTTGCATTTGCTATGCTTTGCGCCGGAATAGTTGCTGTTGACCTAGTAATAACCGATAGAGAGTTATTGCTACCCAAAAGACTAATAGCTGCCCTTTTAATTATCGCAACCCCTGTTGCTGCCTTCGCATCATGGTCGATGCACCTAAGTGCTGCAGCAGGTGTTAATCGGTTTGAGGTTGGTGGCGAACAAAATCTTGGTATGGTTGAGCTGATGTTCACCGGAGTTTATGAGCTTTTTGTCCCTGCCGCACGTAGCGAAAAATTTGATGCTGTATTTAATAATCTATGGAATGCATTTTTATATAATAAGGTTATTGTATTTGGCAGTGGATTTGTTGTGTTTTTAGTCGTAACTATTTTACTTATCATTGCTTTTCTGCTCACAGATCAACGCAACAAAAAAACATCAATAATAATTTATTATGTAATGACCTGTCTTGGTTGCTTTGCATACACAGTGTTTTTAGGCTTTACCTATGCATACGTTTTTAAAGGTGCCGATGGCATAGGTTTAATATCTTACGAACGATATGTTATGCCGTACTACACCGGATGGTTTTTATCTGCATTAACATTTACTGTTTATCTTTTACGCATAAATCCACGATTTAAGTTTATTACACAACCGCTAATGGTTATTGGTTGTTGCGGAATATTTTTATCTGCACACTATTTCACACCAAGCCAGTATAACTACCTTAACTATCCTGATTCATACTTTTCAACACAGTACACAATTCAAAATAAGGTTAGTGAGGCAAAGCAATATATTAGTCCCGATAGTAATGTTTTTTATATACATTCCGATGATAACGGTATAGGTTGGTTTCAAAACTATTACTATTTCTTACCGATGCATATTGATTATTCCGGCGGTGGCGACCTTGCTCGTTTTGATAGCGATGGTTTTGAGCAATATATTATCGAGCAAAATATCGATGTTGTATATATAGATTCAATGCATATCGAACATGAAGCACCTTATCTACCGTTTTTTAGTGATGCGCTATTAGAGTATAAAGAGGGTAGAAGTTATATCTACAGTGTCAACGTTACCGGCGATACTATTACGCTTAATCCGATAACAATGGGGGAATAATATGGCAGTTTTAATTATCGCTGAGGCGGGCGTTAATGCTGGGAACTCACTTGAAGATGCAAAAAAACTAGCTGCCGTTGCAAAACAATCCGGAGCAGACATAGTTAAATATCAAACTGCAGTACCGGAGCTTGTTATAAGTCGTTTTGCAGAAAAAGCCGATTACCAAAAAAAAGCAACCGGCAGTGATGAGAGCCAGCTTGATATGATAAAAAAATTGCATCTAACCTTCGATGAGCATCGACAACTTAAATCATACTGTGATGAGATTGGTATTACATATCTTTCTACAGCGTTCGACCTTAAAAGCCTTGATTTTTTAATATCATTAAACCTACCTTTATATAAAATTCCATCCGGTGAAATCACTAATCTTCCACTACTTGAAGGAATTGCAAAAACAGGTCTTCGCGTGATAATGTCGACAGGAATGTGTACACTAGAAGAGATAGAAGTTGCTACCCAGGTTTTAAAGAATAATGGCGTAAAAGATATCACTTTATTACACTGTAATACCGATTATCCTACACCCTTTGAAGATGTAAACCTACGAGCTATGCAGACTATTAAGGATCATTTTATGGTAAACGTAGGGTATAGTGATCACACTTGCGGAATAGAGGCATCTGTTGCTGCGGTGGCAATGGGCGCAACGGTAATTGAAAAACATTTTACACTTGATAAAAATGCTGATGGTCCGGACCATAAGGCAAGCCTTAATCCTGAGGAGCTATCACAACTTGTTATTGCGATACGAAACACCGAAATGTTGTTAGGCAGCAGTAAAAAGTTTGCAAGTCCATCCGAGAGTCGCAATATAATGATTGCACGAAAAAGCATCGTAGCTTTAACAGACATTAAAAAAGGTGAGCTACTTACTAATGATAATATAACTACAAAGCGCCCTGCAAACGGAATTTCACCCATGCAATGGCACGATGTTTTAGGAACGGTTGCAGTTAAAGATTTTTCAATCGACGAGCCGATTGTGTTAAACTAAAGGTAGATAATGTATATATTAAAGGATAACAAAGTATTAGATATAACAGTTGCAAAAAAAGAGGATGCACCAAAACTTTTGGATTATCTATGTGCAGTAGGTAGCGAAAGCGATAATCTACTAATTGATAGTGATGGTATAGGTATGTCTATCTCAGAGGAGGTAGAGTATATCGTCACGATGCAAAGCAGCGATAATTGTGCGCTATTTATAGGCCGCATTGATGATGAAATCGTAACAGTAGGTAGTGTTACATCATCAAGACGCCAGCGTATAGCACACCATGCGGAGCTTGCACTATCGGTAAAAAAGGCATATTGGGGGCTTGGCATAGGCAGCTGTATGATGCAAAAAATTATTAACTTTTCACGCTCTAACAATATAACCGAGATACTGCATTTAGGAGTAAAGGCTGATAATTTAGCTGCAATAAACCTGTATAAAAAGATGGGGTTTGTACAGATCGGTAGATTTAATAACTTTTTTAAGATAGACGGAAAATACCACGACGAACTACTTATGAATCTTATTCTTTAAAATGTTTTATAATGTTAACAAAAATATAACATATATTTCAAATATTCGACAAAAACAAAAAAATCACTTGAAAAACAGTGGTTTTTTTGTTATAATGTATAAACGTATGAAAAAATAATGCAATATGTAAGCTGCTTTCGGAGAAAAAAATGACAAGATATGTAATAAAGCGAATCGGCCTCGGTGTACTGACACTTTTCCTTGTCAGCACCATAACATTTTTTCTAATGAATTTAGTACCTGGTGGTCCGTTCATTTCAGAAAAAGCTATCAGCCCTGAGGCTCAAGCTGCGCTTGAGGCTAAGTTTGGGCTTGATAAACCTCTAAGTCAACAGTACATTACCTACATGTCTGATTTAGTGCAGGGTGACCTCGGTCCCAG
>CAYJKW010000012.1:0-6388 GCA_964370765.1 uncultured Oscillospiraceae bacterium | reverse complement strand
TACGATTATTGAATCAAAGTTCGCTGTATCTGCCCGTCTTGGCGGAATTGCAGTTGTAGTGGCACTATGTATCGGTATTCCGCTGGGAAGTATAGCAGCGGTTAATCGAGGTAAATGGGCGGATAACTTAATTATATTCTTTGCAACATGTGGAATTGCAGTCCCAAGTTTTGTTGTATGTACATTGCTTATCTATTTCTTTACTGTACAAATACCTATATTTCCATCCTATGGACTAACAACACCGTTGCACTATGTACTGCCTATTATTGCACTTTCTTTTTATCCGATAGCATATATAGCAAGGCTTATGCGTTCATCTATGCTGGATGTACTAGGTCAAGATTATATGAGAACTGCAAGGGCTAAAGGACTTTCGCCTCAAAAAAGTTTATTTAAGCATGCACTTCGCAACTCTGTCTTGCCGGTTGTAACCTACCTCGGACCGCTACTTGCATACATTCTTGTTGGCAGCTTTGTAATTGAGGAGATATTTACAATCCCCGGTCTTGGCAGTGAGCTTGTAGGTGCTATTACATCTCGAGATTATCCATTAATTATGGGCATTACAATATTCCTTGCAATGTTAATGATCACATTAAATGTTATAGTTGATATCGCCTATAAGATTATCGACCCGAGAATTAAGCTTAAATAATAAGAAGGAGAAAGACCGTTATGTCAAAGAAAAACCCACTATCGTTACAGCTAAATGTCGATAGCTTTCTCCCCGCACAGGAGAGTGAAAAGCAAAGCCTTTCAACCATGCGAGCAAGCGTTGGCTTTTGGAAGGATGGATTCGGCAGGTTGCGCAAAAATCCAATTGCAATGACCAGCCTTGTAGTGCTGATTATTATATTAATACTTGCATTTATTGTTCCTAACTTTTATCCGTATGACTACGAACTACAGATTAGAGGTAGCGAAAACCTTGCACCGTTTGAGTATTCGGAAGAGGAACTTGCACTTATAGAATCAGGAGAGAGTGTTTTTCCACACATTTTAGGAACCGATAACCTTGGCCGTGACTATGCGGTACGTGTTTTAGTCGGTGCAAGGGTTTCTTTAAGCGTTGGTATTATTGCATCGGTAATTATTCTATTAATTGGTAGCACATACGGCTCGATAGCCGGCTACTTCGGCGGTTGGGTAGACCTTATAATGATGAGAATTGTTGATATGATCTACACCGTACCGGATATTCTAATTATTATTCTATTGGCGGTATCGCTTGAGCACCCCTTAAAATCATTGGCCGAAGTTCCGGCATTTGAATGGATTAATGTTGTCGGTATTAACCTTATCAGTATATTTATTGTTTTTGCACTACTATACTGGGTTGGTATGGCAAGAATTATACGTAGCCAGGTGTTAATGCTTAAAGAACAGGAATTTGTTACCGCAGCAAGGGCACTTGGTGCAGGTAGTGGCAGGATTATCCGCAAACACATTCTAACAAACTGTATCGGCACCCTAATTGTTACAACAACACTGCAAATCCCTTCATCAATCTTTACCGAAAGTTTCCTATCCTTCTTGGGACTTGGTGTTGCAGCCCCCCTTCCCTCTCTTGGCTCGCTTGCCTCAAGTGCACTAAACGGTTTACAGAGTTATCCTTATCGACTGTTTGCCCCAGCACTTGCAATTTCGGTTATTATTCTAAGTTTTAACCTACTTGGTGATGGCCTACGTGATGCATTTGATCCAAAACTAAAAAAATAGCTATAAGCGATAACGGAGAACTGTAATGAGTGAATTTCTCGTAGATATTAAAAATGAAAGATTGTCTTTTTTCACCCCTGCAGGTGAAGTAAAGGCACTTAACGACGTATCCATATCACTTAAGGCCGGTGAGGTACTTGGTATTGTTGGTGAATCCGGTAGTGGTAAATCGGTTACTGCATACAGCCTTATGGGGCTAACCGCACACCCCGGTAAATTTATAAGTGGTGAGCTTAACTTTAATGGTCATCGTGTTGATAAGATGGGTGAGAGGGACCTACAAAAGATGCGTGGAAATGAAATTTCCATAATCTTTCAAGATCCTATGACAAGCCTTAACCCTGTTTTCACGGTAGGCAATCAAATTTCTGAGGTTATTTTACTTCATACTAATAAAAATAAACAGCAAGCAAAAGAAAGAGTTATCGAACTTTTAACTCTTGTTGGTATAAACGAACCTGAAAAGCGCATAAACCAATACCCACATGAGCTTTCGGGAGGTATGAGACAGCGTATAATGATTGCAATTGCACTTGCATGTGAGCCAAAGCTTCTTATTGCCGATGAGCCTACAACTGCTTTGGATGTTACCATTCAGGCGCAGATATTAGAGCTAATGTTGGACCTAAAAGATAAACTGGGGATGGCAATTATAATGATTACCCATGACCTTGGTGTTGTTGCAAATATGTGTGATCGCATCGCTGTTATGTATGCAGGTAAGGTTATAGAATGTGGTACAACCGATGATATTTTTTATAATGCTAACCACGAATATACCAAAGGCTTACTTCGTAGTATACCGGTTTTAACAGAGACCGAACACAAAAGACTTATCCCTATCGACGGATCACCGGTTGATATGTTAAACCCACCGGCAGGATGCCCATTTGCACCACGATGCGATAGCTGTATGAAGGTATGTCTAAGTCACATGCCTGAGTATACCGATATTACCGATGTACATTATTCCGCCTGTTGGTTAAACCAAAAGGCAGAGTTTGAAAAGAAAGGGGCGGTTTAAGATGTCGGACAAAAAACTTATTGAGGTTCAAAACCTAAAGCAATATTTCCAGGTTGCCGGTAACGGACTTTTTAAAAACCGCTATGTTAAGGCGGTTGATGATGTAACATTCTTTATTAATAAGGGTGAAACACTTGGTCTTGTAGGTGAGTCCGGCTGTGGTAAAACAACTACCGGACGTACAATGCTTAGATTATATGAACCTACTGCTGGTAAAATCATCTATGATGGTGTGGATATTACCAAGGTAGAGATGAAACCTTACCGCCGAAAAATGCAGATAGTGTTTCAGGATCCTTATGCAAGCCTTGACCCACGCATGACTGTAGGTGATATAGTTGGCGAACCAATTGATATTCATAAGCTTGCACCTTCTAAGGGTGATCGTAGAGATAAGATAATAAAATTACTTGAACATGTTGGACTTAATTCAGAACATGCAAACCGTTTCCCACACGAGTTCTCCGGCGGTCAACGCCAACGTGTAGGTATTGCAAGAGCACTTGCTGTTGACCCTGAGTTCATAGTTTGTGATGAGCCAATCTCTGCACTGGATGTATCTATTCAGGCACAGGTTGTTAACATGTTTGAGGACTTGCAGGCAGAAATGGGTCTTACCTACCTATTTATTGCCCATGATTTAAGTGTTATCAAACATATATCTAACCGTATCGGTGTTATGTATCTTGGTAAACTTGTGGAACTTGCACCAAGTAATGAGCTTACTTTCCACAGCCTACACCCCTACACAAAAAGCCTTGTATCGGCAATCCCGATTGCCGATCCTAAAACTGCACGTTCTACAAACCGTATTGTTTTAGAGGGTGATGTTCCAAGCCCGCTTGACCCACCATCCGGCTGTCGCTTCCGTACACGTTGTGCATATGCAGATTCAACATGTACAGAACAAGAACCCAAAATGGTAGAGGCATCGCCCGGCCATTACGTGGCTTGCCATCACTACGACAAGGTGTAATGATAATTTATATAATATTAACCGGTTTAATGCTTTAATTCTTTTAATTGACACTAAATTGTAACTTAGTATTTTATTGACATTTTTTAACCAATTGTATATAATATGTGCAGACTGTATTTGTCTGCGCATATTTTTTTGCTTAATACTATCAAATAATTTGATAGATATTAATGATAGATTTATTTGGAGAAGAAAAGATGAAAAAATTGGCAATACTTGCAATGCTCATTCTATCTGTAGCATTGTTTGCCGCATGTGGTGACACAGCAACTGAAGAACCCACAAGCACAGCTGCCGGAACAGACGCAACAGGCGATGATTCTGCAGAATCTACCGACGCAGTTGCACAGGACTTAGCTGTAAGTATCGGTGTTGACCCAGAGACAATGGATCCGACTTTCAACAGTGCATCTGATGCAGGTTCCATGATTATTCACGCATTCGAAGGTCTTATGACCTACCAGCCTGATGGTTCATTTGGCCCAGGTCAGGCAGAGAGCTACACCATTTCTGAGGATGGACTTGTTTACACCTTTAAACTATATGAAGGACTAACATGGTCTAACGGTGACCCGCTAACAGCTAACGATTTCGTATACAGCTGGCAACGTGCTGTAGATCCTGCAGCAGCAGCACCTTACATTGAGCTATTCAAATATATCGACGGTTACGAGGAAGCTATCGCTGGCGATCCTTCTGCACTTGCTGTAGTAGCAGTTGATGATACAACACTAGAGGTTACTCTTCAGTACCCTACAGCTTTCTTTGAGGCTCTTGTAGCATTCCCAACTTACATGCCTTTACATCAGGGTACAATTGAGGCTAACGATGAAGCATGGGCTACATCTCCTGAGACATACATCAGTAACGGTGCATTCACCATTACAGAGTGGATTCCAGGCCAACACATCAAGATGACCAAAAATGCTAACTACCATAATGCAGATTCTATCGTACTTGATACACTTACATTCGCACTAATGGCTGACGAAAATGCAGCTTACAGCGCATACCAGAGTGGCGACATACTTGCACTTAAGAATATTCCGATTAATGAAATTCCAAGCCTACAGGATAATCCAGAGTACTATCTTGATCCACTAGTAGGTACATACTACCTAAACTTTAACCACAGTGTTGAAGGCCTAGACAACCAGATGGTTCGTGAGGCTATGATTCTTGCTGTTGACCGTGTATACATCTCTGAAGTTGCTATGAACAATACATATGCACCGGCAACAAACTTTGTTGGCCCAGGATTCCCTGACCCAACAGGTGGCGAGTTCCACGAGAAAACAACATACTACAACAATGATGACTATGCAGCTAACGTAGAAGCTGCTAAGGCTCTTCTTGAAGAAGCCGGTTACCCAGGCGGTGAAGGTCTACCTGTATTCGTATACAAAACAAATCCAGACGGTGCACATATCCCTGTTGCAGAGGCTCTACAGCAGATGTGGGGCGACATCGGCATCAACATCGAAATTCAGACAGAGGAGTGGGGTACATTTACCGCTTCACGTCGTAACGATGAGTTCGATATCGCACGTAACGGCTGGGTAGGCGACTACTTCGACCCAACAACACTACTTGATCTAATGATCTCTACTAACGGTAACAATGATGGTGGCTACAACAACCCAGAGTTCGATGCTATAATGAACGAAGTTGTTTCTATCCTTGATCCGGAAGAACGTTTTGCAAAACTACACGAAGCAGAGTCAATGCTTGTTGCAGATTCTGCAATCATCCCGATTGCATACTACTCTGACTTCTACCTATTCAGCGAGAAGATGGAAGGTGCATGGCATAACAAGAAGGGTTACTACTTCTTCCACAACGCATCTATCGTAGGCTAATAACTGCTTTGATTTAGTAAAAAAACTCAACCTTAAAGGTTGAGTTTTTTTTATACACTTTGTTTTGTTATCTTGTCTTTTTAGTAAATACTCTTATCGATATTAATATTGATATTATATTTAGTACTATTGCAAGCACCGGTAGAACTATCGGCAGTAGTGGTGTTAGTGACTCAACTAACGAGATTATATCGGGCGATTCTACGGCTAAACCTGCCGTGAGGGCGCTTGCCGCAACTATTAATACTATTGGTAAAAACCTTGCCTTTTCAACTCCGAGCCAGTAGGATAGTGGTAGATATAATGCAAGTGTTAATAATGCTGCTATAATTGTTAACCCCATTAATACCGGATCAAGAGCTGTAAATGGGCTGATAAGCGAGCCTACAATCTGTATAATAGCCATATAAATCATTCCAACAAATAGGAATACATATCCTACAACATATTTACCTATAACTATATCTTTCCTTGAATAGGGCAGCATTAGTGCAAGGTTGTTCCATTTTGATCTATCATCGTATGCTATTGCCGTGTTACTTAGCATTGCGCAGATTAGCCCCCCCATAATTATACCCGTTCCACCGTAAAATGATATTACGGCTATTAAAAACAACATTATCTTAAATCTTTTTGCGATAACTAAGATATCCTTTAATACTAAACCTTTCATAACTCACCCCATATATTAATTAGAAAAAAACACTACTATATCTTCAAGCGTTGTGTTCTCAAACTGATAGCCGGCGTCTAATTGTATCCTATCCACAAGTAGCTCATACCCGTAGCCCCTCCTTTTTGTTC
>CAYJKW010000011.1:0-49868 GCA_964370765.1 uncultured Oscillospiraceae bacterium | reverse complement strand
TTTTTTCTTACTTGGAGATTATTGACGTTTACACGGTTGGGTATACAGTCTCAAGTAACACAATCCTTACCGAAAGATATGGTGTTGCATCTGCGCCAAGATGCTCGGCAATTATCAACTTCACATCACCACACTGTTCAACTATATCTTCTTCGTCGGCAGTATTGTTGTTATCAAAGTAAATCTCATACTCGGCAACAATCTCTTTAATTCGCTTTCTTGATAATTTAAACCGCAATCCGCTTTTTAGGCGCCTTATAAACTCTACCTTACTCATGGCATATACCCTCTTTGCTACTGTCTTATAAGCAGTATATCACAACTACTGTTTATAAGTCAATAGTTTTTAATTATCATCTCCCAGCCTACAGCCCTATTTTACAAGGTCACAGTAGAGTTGCGAATAACTTTCGGCATCGGATCCATTTAGTATCTTTTTTATCTCTTTAGGACCTGTACTTCCGTCTAGATATTCGTATATCGGAAGTCCCTTTTCGTGGTAAATTTCTTTAATCTTTTCGATATATCTCCAGCTTAAATAGATTTGATCCCAACCGGAAAACCACCGCCGATCGGCCTTAATGGCAGAGTAAAGCAAGCGTTCATAAGCCTCCGGGGTATTCATTCGGTATGTAAGGTTGCAGTTTTGGCAAAAATCCATCTCTGCGCCGATTACCTCATAACCATCACCCGGTGTTTTAATATTAAAGATAAGTGTAACACCTTCGTCCGGCTGGATCTTAAACACTAATACATTCGGCTTATCCTGACCCGTCAATTTCTTAAATGTTATTATTACATTCATCTCCCGTGTTGCCATCTTCTTGCCGGTTATAATATAGAACGGTACTCCCGCCCACCTATCGTTATCTACATATAACTTGCATGCTACAAATGTCTCGGTTACCGAGTCCTTCGCTACATCCGGCTCGGTTAAATATCCACTGTATCTTGCAAGCAACAAGCTATCCTCAATATCTAGTTGCTCCGGTGGGCGCAGGCAGTCGAACACCTGTGACTGCTTGTCCTTTAAATCATAATCCGATTCGGGCGGTTCCATTGCAACAAAACTAAGCAGCTGCATAAGATGATTTTGCACCATATCCTTTAAGGCTCCGGCATTATCATAGTACTTCGCTCTTGTTTCTACACCGACCTCCTCGGTAGCAATGATGCGAACATTATCTATATTTTGGTTATTCCAGCAACTTTCAAACAAAAGGTTTTTAAAGCGGATTGTAAGAATATTTTGTATCATCTCCTTACCAAGATAATGGTCTATACGATAGATCCGATCCGCCCCAAAATACTCTTCTAATCGTTTATTAAGTCGCATAGCATGTTCTGGCGTCTCTCCAAAAGGTTTTTCAATAATAAGCTTAGGGGAATTTATACATTTTAGCGCTATAACCCCCTCGCTTATCACCCCAAAAAACTGGGGAGCAACGGCATAGTAGAACAAATTTTCTTTAATCTGGCGGCCACAAAAATACTCCGACAACCGCTCATATTCATCCGGATTTGTAAAATCCATTTTAAAATAACTAATATTTTTTGAAAAGTTATTAAACGACTTATCATTATACTCTAATCTGGCATAACGCTTAACCCAGCCTTTTATGACCTCTATATAGGCTTCATCTGTGTACTCCCTACGGCCGACTGCTACTATACGATCGTTGTTATCTATCCTACCATTTGTGTAAAGATTGTACAGTGCCGGCATTAACTTTCGATAGCATAGGTCACCTGTACCACCAAATATTGTTAGGTTATTTATTATTCCAGTCATGATGAATCATCCCCTCCTTACCCTTAATCATAAAGGTATGGGCACCAAAAAAGTCTCGCTGTGCCTGAATAAGATTGGCGCCACACTCCTTGCTACGTAGCTGGTCAATATATGTTATTGTGCCTGATAACACAGGAACAGGTATTCCTTTTGCCACACCAGTTACCACAACTTTTCTCAATGCAGGTAGTAGTTGCTCAATCCTTGTTATCATATTTGGATGTAGCAAGAAATTATCAAGTGTCGAATCATCTGCAAAAAGATTCATCAACAACTCTAAAATCTCCGCCTGTATTATGCAACCGGCACGGAATATTGATGCTATCGCCTTAAGATCCAGCTCCCAACCATATCTGTTTGATGCATCCTTCATCTGGGCAAACCCCTGTGCATACGCAACTAGCTTGGCAAGCAGATATGCCTTTAAAAGTTCATCAACATTTGGAGCATCGGCAATTGGGCAGCTGGCAGAACCTATAGCGGATAGTACCTCACGTTCCTTTGTAAGATTTGAAGTTATTCTTGCAAGCACAGCAGCCTCAATAAGAGATACATTCTGACCCTGCTGTGACGCATCGGTAACAGTCCATCGACCTGTACCTTTTTGCGCGGCCCTATCAACAATACTATTAACAAGATAACCACTACCGTAGCGTTCCTTAGTAACAATAGCAGATATCTCAACAAGGTAACTTTTCGCCTCGGTAGTATTCCAACCCTCAAATGTTTTTGATATTTCCTCATTGCTGTATTTCAATATCTCTTTTAGATATAAATACACCTCTGCTAGCATCTGCATATCGGCATACTCTATACCATTATGCACCATCTTAACATAGTGACCGGCTCCACCTGGTCCTATGTAACGACAACAGGGGTCGCCATCTTTTTTGGCCGAAATAGTCTCAAGAAAAGGTGCTATTAGATCGTACACCTTGCGCTCACCTCCGGGCATAATACTTGGCCCTTTTAACGCACCACTTTCACCACCCGAAACTCCTACACCATAAAAATGTATCCCCTTTTCGCTCATATAGTCATAGCGTTTTTCTGTATCCTTATAATAGGCATTTCCACCATCCATAAGGATATCACCAGCAGTTAACAACTCCGATAATTTAACTACCATTGCATCGGTTGCATCACCTGCCGGCAGCATCATAATGATTTTTTTAGGAACCTCAATCGATTCTACAAACTCCTCTATCGTTTTAAATCCGTTAAAGTTTGAACAACCTTCATCGGCAAGCGTAGCTGTTACAGCATAGCTACGGTTGTATCCTGCTACACTAAAATCACGGCTTAACAAATTCTTTGCAAGTGCCTTTCCCATAGTCCCAAGTCCTATTACACCTATCTGATTTTGCATATTACCACCTCTTCATTCCGTTAATATTGAAACACCCTGCGGTATTTTCACCGTAGAGCATAACTCCTTAATAATTCCATCATCCATATGCAACGATAAAAGTTCATCACTATATCTGTTTGCTACCAACAAAAATCTATCCTGTGCAACATTTAAAATATCTCTCGGGTGATCTCCCGGTAAATTATAATGTTGAACTATCTTTAATTCTTCACAACTAATATCCACTACAGTTATTATATTTAAGTTCCTGGTTGAGATAAATAGCTTTTTCTCATCTGAACTCATCCGTATAGCTGCCGTACCTACAACACCCTTCGTTCCATCTGGTAGCAGTGATATGCATGCTGTTTTTTTCAAACTATATCCCTTGATGTCAAAGCGCCACAGCTCACAACTTAACTCGCTTACCATATATAAGCTTTTATTGTCCTGTGACACTACACCATGCCTTGGTCCGGATTTAGTGGGCATCGCAATTCGACCCAACATGTTTAGATCAAAATCAAGCAGGTACAGCTTATCATAAAGAAGTGCAGGAACTATAAGCATGTTATCTGCAACTATAACCTGATGACACCCTGAGTTCTCCCCTAAATCTATCTTGTTAATAAGTGTAAGTCGTCCTTTTATAAAACTTAGTTTTGCAATTGCACCGGAATTATAATTTGCGGTATAGATATTCCCTGCAACCGCTGTAATATGGCAGGGTGTGTTGCTATCAAAAGCTACCGCATCTGTGATTTTTCCGGATGCTGTGCATACAGCTACCCCATGATTGTTGTGTGTACCATAAACGGAATATATATCACCATTATCACCGGCAATAATATACTTAGAGTTTTTTATAGGACTAAACGCACTTGCACCTTTTAACTCTCCGCTCTTATCATCTAGCTCAAAGCGATAAATACCATCACCACCACCCTGAGAATAACTGCCGACATAGCCTGTAATCATATCTACCCCAAAAGATATTAGTAACTATTATCATTATATCAGTATTATCATTAATATTCAACTCTATTTAGCTAACAAAATCAATACACTTGGATAAAAATTCCGCCTTAAAGCTAAGTTCCTTGTGCAAAACATCATATCGGAGCTATTTTTTCTTTCAAATCAATTTTTTTTGATTTAATTCTTGACAAGGTGATCTTATCGGTGTATAATAAACACATCAAATAAATTTGATTTGAGAAAGGGTAAAATGGAAACAATTAAAACCGGATGGGATTTTTTTCAAAACCAAATACTTGGCATGAGCTGGCTAAATGAGCTTGTTGGAAATATTCTTTCAAGTTTAGGCATGGATATTACAGGTAGAGTAGGTGGCAGCATACAATTCTTTATCTATGATGTTATTAAGATTACTATACTACTTTGCAGCTTAATATTTATAATATCATATATACAAAGCTATTTCCCGCCGGAGCGTAGCAAAAAAATACTAAGTCGATTTAACGGAATATGGGCAAACATCGTATCAGCACTTTTAGGTACAATAACACCTTTTTGCTCCTGTTCGTCAATACCGCTTTTCATGGGATTTACAAGCGCCGGTTTACCGGTAGGCGTTACATTTTCCTTTTTAATATCATCACCAATGGTAGATCTTGGAAGTCTTGTGCTGTTAATGAGTATCTTTGGTGGTAATGTAGCTATCATCTATGTTATACTGGGACTTATTATCGCTGTAATCGGTGGCACATTGCTTGATAAATTCGGTATGCAACGCCATGTGGAGGATTTTATCCTTAACGCAGGCAGTGTAGATATCGAGTCCCCTACCCTTTCAAAGCCTGAGCGTATTGTGTTTGCTAAAGAACAGGTAGTAGCCACTTTTAAAAAGGTATTCCCATATATCTTATTTGGCGTTGGTGTTGGTGCAGTCATCCACAACTGGATACCGCAGGATATTATCGAGACCGCGCTTGGCTCTAACAATCCATTTGGTGTTGTTATCGCCACCATAGCAGGCATACCGATGTATGCAGATATTTTTGGAACTATTCCTATTGCCGAAGCACTTCTTGCAAAGGGTGCGCAGCTTGGCACAATCCTTGCCTTTATGATGGCAGTTACAACATTAAGTTTACCCTCTATGATAATGCTAAGAAAAGCTGTTAAACCTAAGCTACTCGCAACATTTATTGCAATCTGTTTTATCGGTATTATAATAGTAGGATATATTTTCAACATAATTCAACCGTATATAATTTAAAGAAAAAAAGGAGTTTATTATGGGTCTATTCGGATTTGGAAAAAAGAAAGAGGAAAAGGTTCCCTGTGACTGTGGCGGCATGTGTACCCCATCAGAGATAGCTGCAAAAAAATCACAGCAATCCAGCTGCTGTGGTAATGTGACCGGCGATGATATAGCAGCTGCACAATCTGCACAGAGCGACGGTGCATCAGTAAAGGTGCTTGGTTCCGGTTGTGCAAAATGCAATCAGCTGGAGGCTGCAACAAAGCAAGCCCTAGAGAATCTTAACATGAACACTGATATCGATCATGTAACTGACTTTTCTCAGATAGCAAGCTACGGTGTCATGACAACTCCTGCACTTGTCGTTGATGGTAAGGTAATATCATACGGCAAGGTTTTAAAAACTGACGAGGTAATGGCACTAATATCAAAGGTTAGAGCATAGTTATTTTTACAGTGTAAAACAAACAGTCTGCGCCACAAGAAAAAACTTCGTGTTAATACACGAGGTTTTTTTATCTGTTATGCTAAAAATTATATTTACAGCTTGACATCTGCCGCGGTTGGTGATACGCTAAAATAACTATACATTATAAAAAGGAGTATTATGGGTAAAAAAACTATCTACACAATAATATTCTGTTTATCTACCTTATTACTTTTTTCCGCCTGTGCGGAGGATGCGGTACTGGAGCAGGAGACTACACTTACCGAGGGGGTAAGCGCTAAGGTATTGGACATAGACCCTTCCGGCAATAAACTGCTTGTTAGCGGGCTTAACGAAAACAGTATTCTTGGTACACAGTGCTATGTTTCGCCCTCGTCCGGTGGGGTAACTGTTTTACAACTTATAAAAAACGACTATAGCAAGGTTTCTTTCAACAAGTTGCAGGAGGGAGATGTTGTTACCTTAACGGTGGAAGGTAGTGTCATGGAGAGCTATCCGGCACGGGCAAACATAACCGAGATAAAGATTAATCCGGTACCAAACAGCCCCGAGATTGACCCATTAGCATTGTGGGAATATTACAGCGCTAGTTTAGCGCAAGCAACCGATATAGAGGGGTTATTAACAGCCCTATCCTATCCTGATGTTGCACCAATTTCAAGCCATTCCGTTGATACAGGCGATGTTAATACCCTTATTATTAACTTTGATGCTAACTCGACATATGCACAAAACATAAATTTTACATTATATGATCAAAATGCAATAATACTGTTTTCATTAATACATGATCTTGATGCGATAGAGTATAATTTTGATAGCCTGAATGTCCCTTATTCCAAAGATTGGGCAGCAAGCGTTGTAAGGCCATCATTTTTTGAAAAACTCGAAGATGCACAAGACTTAGGTGCACTTTTAAACGTTATCCATGACATTAATCCTGCACAGGAAGATTATTATACGTTGGCTATTTTTGATATAAACACAGAACATCAAACACAGACAAAGGTGTTTGAAAGCACCGAAAGAATTGTAGTTAACAACCTGCTTTCTTTACTGGAAGTGCAGGGCGATCCGATCAAGAAAAGCAACTCAGACACGCCAGAAGGCATAGCCGAATACACCATTGTTAGTTTTATTAATTTAGACTTAACCTCAACCTATTTAGGGGAATATTTCCTCTACGAGGATGGAGGAAAACATTACGTCGAGATTGCAAACGAAGGTATTTGGGAAATAAATCAAGATACTATGCAGACCGTATCAGAATTGCGGTTTGAGCAAGAATAATTGTGCACTATAGCCGTATTAAAATTAAGTAAGGATCTTAGGTGAAGTTTGCAAAGAAAAAGGATATATTGATCATCGCCGTAATCGCTTGCGTATTCTTAGTGCTATTAGCCATAAACAACTCCGACGATGAGGCTTTAGTGGCGATAGTCGAATATAACGGTGAGCAGATTATGGAGTTAAGCATTGTAAACGAACTCGAAACAATTTCGATGCCGCACAACGAAAACGTAATATTGGAGTATGGTTCCTACGGCATTAAATTTGTTGCATCCGACTGCCCCGACAAGGTATGTATTAGCTCAGGACTGCTGACACACTCCGGTGAGATGGCGGCCTGTCTACCTAATGCCACAATTGTCAGATTACAGGCAGAAAGCACAGATATTGTTGTGGGGTAAGAATTGAAATATAAATCACTTACATTAACCGCAATGCTTTTTGCAGTCGCCTTAATGCTGGCACTTTTGGAGATGCTATTCCCACTACCTGGCTATGGCACTAAGATCGGCCTTTCGAACATTGTGATAATGTATTCATTAATAGCCATTAACAAAAAAACTGCGATAACAATAGGTATTCTAAAAAGTATATTTGTGTTTATCACCCGCGGCGCTGTTGCTGGATTACTAAGCATTAGTGGCTTTTTATTTTCTATTATTGTAATGATAGTAGTTTTGCTTCTCACACGTCGTAAAGCATCCTACCTACTACTTAGTGTTTTATCGGCTTTGGCTCATAATACCGGCCAGTTAATAGTAGTAGCTTTAATATATAATCCACTGCTAGCCTATGCCAACATACCGATTCTTGGGTTATCGGCAATTATAACCGGTATTATAACAGCTAGCATTTTAAAGTTAACTATACCAATCCTTGATAAAACCAGATAATTATAAAAATGTAACAAAATCAATATTGATCTTGTTACATTTTTTATTGTGTAAATTCTAATCTGTAATGTTAACAGATCCACTTACAGAGGAGGTTATTATCCTTAAAAGTTTATCACTGCCGGAATTTCCTCCGGAATAACTTTCATTAACATTGCCTGAAACTGATGAATGATCTATCTCATAATTAACTCCATCGGATAGTACCACATCCAAACTACCACTTATACTTTCAACCTTTAGTAAGGTACTGTCTGTATCACAGTAAGTATCAATACTACCACTTACAGTATTTATATCCTGTGTTTCAAAGGGTTGCATTATATCTATGCTACCGCTAACATTGTTTACCGTTAAGTCTTCGCCGCCATAGTTAACCTGTATTGATCCGCTTACGCTATTTATATAAAGTTCCTCACTCGACGGTGCATCAAGCAAAATCGCTCCACTTACACCACTAATCTCATACTCAAGTTCAACATCCTCCGGAACCTCTATAACTATCTCGCCGCTTATATTAGCACCGTTAAACCCAAATAGAAAGCCCTCTACCTCGCCTTGCTCAAAATACAATGTGCCCTGCTCAACATCATAGGTATTATCCTTGATATTACCACTGTTAAAACCACTTACTGTTGTGCTGTCAATAAGCAGTACATCGTCTCGTTTGACCTGTTTAATCGTCACCGGCAAGGAATAGCTGTAAACTACAATCTTATCTATATTATCAAAACTTTGCTGTTCCTGTGTAGCCTCCCCCTGAATAAAGCTGTTATTCCAAAAAGTAGATCCAAACCCATCGGATATACCTCGAAAGCCCGCTACGACTATAAAAACAAGAAAAATCAATATTAAAATCAACACTATAAGCTTAATTAAAAGCATAGATTTTCTAGTCATCTGCATCTCCTATCTCAAATAATGTCTTAATTATTCCGGATAAAATTCCGGCAATCGGCCAGATAATCCAACTGGTTGCCCAGTTACCTAAAGCAAAGCTCATAACTAGGTAGATAAGCAGTACAACCGACCAATAAACCGACATAATAGACTTAAAGGTTCTTGCTGTCCTTTTATTCTTAAAACTGTATTCCTCCTCCTCATCCTTATTGTACTCTTTATACTCCGGCGGCATAGACATATTGGTGTATATTAATATTGCCACTCCAATCCCGCCAAGGGTAAGCATAGATACAAGGCCGATAATACCAAAAAAATCTTCAAAACTGCCCATAAACTCGCCTATTCCTGCCACCATTATTAACGAGATCACGCCAAGCACAAAAAAGGTAACGGCAATCGTTGTGTTACGGGCCTTGCGAACCCTATATTTTTTAGCATCAGACACAAATGTCGCATCCGGCTTTACACTATCAAGCAGTTCATCCACATCACCCATTCCGCTTACAGCAAGGCTGTATGCCTGAGTTTCAGACTTGCCCTCTCTTACATAATCATCAAACCGCTCAGAAAGATTGCTTAGCATCTCCTCTTTTAATTCTATCGCCTTTTTGGTTTTTGGTATATCTGAAAATAACACTTCGATATAGTTTTTAATCTTACTGTTCATCATCTCTCTCCTGCTCTAACAACCTATCAATCATCTGCCTAGCGCGACCCCAATCAGTCAAATTTTCATATAAAAGGCGTTTGCCTTGCTCTGTAATCGAATAATATCTTCGCCTCGCCCCAATATTTTCATCCCCCCAGTAGGAAACAATATGACCACCAGCCTCAAGCCGCCTAAATGTTGTATATAATGTCGCCTCTTTTAACTCAAGCTCGCCGCCCGTTGCCATCTGTATTGCCTTGTTAATCTCGTATCCGTAACTATCACCTTTTAATAGCTGCGCCAGTATTATTGTTTCGGTATACCCACGAAGAATATCTGATATATTTAACATGTCGCCCTCCCTTCTGATATATATCCTATCACAAGATACCTCGCCTGTCAAGGTATCTCAGCAAAAAAATATTTAATGTTTTTAAAGTCGATGTATTGACTTTAACGACCAATTGTGATATTATATATTGGCATCCTTTAGAAGAGGAATGTATACGGTGGTTGTAGCTCAGTCGGTTAGAGCGCCAGATTGTGGCTCTGGAGGCCGTGGGTTCGATTCCCATCATCCACCCCACAAAGTCCCATACCCTCTTAATTGTTGGTATGGGACAAAATTTAATGGGCTGTCGCCAAGCGGTAAGGCAACGGACTTTGACTCCGTCATTCCGAAGGTTCGAATCCTTCCAGCCCAACCAAAAAATCCTTGTAGCGTAAGCTGCAAGGATTTTTTACTTATTACTTCTTCACTATTCACTCTTCACTAACCTCGCTACAAGTTTTTTTGAAATTAATAAGTAATAGTGAATAAGTGTTATTTTTCAGCATTGGGGTGCATTATGAACGACAGCCTTTTAATAATAAAATCGAAAGAATTTTCCTTAGAAATAATAAAAGGTTGCACTTATAATGTTATTATGTTAAATATATAAGAGTATGCTATTAAAATACATATTTGAACATATACTAACAATGCATTCAACACAATTTAAATAAAATTAAGTGCTCATTTTCCGCATCGGCAAAAGCTGTTGCTTCATCAAGCAATACAATCGGGGAATCTTTCAAAATTGCACGAGCTAAGGCTATACGTTGCAAGATATTGACGTTGCGTTTAAGGCACTTCATGAAAAACCTGTAGGATATTTAAAGGGCGTTGTTGTGCCGTAGAATGTTGTCATATGGAAATGACTTAGACTTCTAGTTTTACGGAGAGGATTGTATACTTATTGAATAAACCCAATGGCAACATTTGATTCTACCAAGTGTCGAATAAATTTAAATTCCTTTTTCACTTTATTTTCATTGTGAGAAATATATTGATATAGATTGATAAATAAATTGTACAAACCCCTTCATACCGGCGTACAGTAAGCCTGTATAGAGGGGTTTCAACTGCAGAAAATTAATAAACATCTTCTCATATTGAGAGAGAGCGCAAAGTTATTGCAGGCAAAACTGGGTTCTACACTTCGTTCTACACAGTCAAGTTTAAACAGCTATGAGAATAGACAGGCTACACCTACGGTGCCGCTTTTGAGAGCATATGCCGACTATTTTAATGCATCTGCGGACTACATTTTTGCCCGCACAGATAATCCGCAAGAAAAGTTTTATTATTATCAAGCAAATTTATTTATAGATTAAAATTAATATATATTCAAGAATTAAAACACCACACTGACATATTGCATAAACATCCTTGAAATTATTGCAGTTTGTTTGTTGACATTTGTTTATATATATTGTATAATTATGCAGAAGACACTTGTATCCTTGTTTTGCTATAAAAGGATTGAGTTATAATTTTTGAGCCTAAAAATATACTTTATAGTAATTACTGTTTTAATAGTGATTGCTTTTGTTTATACTGCAAATTCACAGATGTGTGCTAAATATAATATACCAAAAGAAGGGTTCGCAACAACATGAGAAAAGCTAATAATGCAGGATTCACATTACTCGAGCTAATTATTACTATTGCTATTATAGCTATTTTAGCTGGTGTAATAGTTCCACAGCTTATAAAATATATAGAGCATAGTAAGGAAATAAGTGATGTGCAAATTGCTACACACATAATTGATGCTGCTACACTTGCTGTAATTGACCAAAGTAATAACATACCTCCCGGATATTATGTAGAGGTACTTTGGATTACCGGTAATGAATCCGGTGCATATGCAGGCATCGGTCAGATTATGGTAAGGCCCGGCGGCACAGCAAGGGTATCTGTGTACAACGATAATGCAGGCACCGATGACATAGCACCAATCCCCAGAGATACCGATTTAAGTGGCTATGCTGCTGATGTTATGAATACGTTGGGTGCAACGGACATGAGAATCCAGTACACCGTAGAATACGTTGCCGATTTTCAGGACGCACAATCCGAAATGGCAAATGGCGGTAATCTTGCATTTCATATTGACACATCAACCGGCGAAGTTGCTTTAGCACAGCTGTATGGAGAAACAGATGCTGCAAACAAATGGATCGAGCTGGGAATACCTGCAATACCCGCACCTTAACAAAGCTCTACGCTGTGAACTGAACCTCAGTTCACAGCGTTTTTGCATCCTTTACTTCTTGCTAAAACACAGCTTTATTCAAAAAAGCAATCGCAAACCTTATCAACCATTACAGGCACCCATCAAACCTTTTAACAACTTAAACGAGAAACTTTCCTTTATTGTAATTATTGCGCCAAAGAAATAGTTGATTACCGGGCGGTAGACATAGTCGAACTCACCTGCAAGCTCATCAACATAACCATTAAATCCGCGCTTAAACCTATACAAACCATACATCGGACTGTCTTCATGTTCAATATCTCCGGATATACCCAAAAAATCATAAACCCTGCAACCTGTACCTAACCCCCACTTTATCATCTCCCACTGCATTAGATAGTTAGGCATTACATTTCTATGTAGGTTTGACGATGCTCCAAACACATAGCTACATTTACCGGCGTAGTTTGTAGCTATCGCAGCACACACCGGTATATTTTTATAGTATCCAATGTATAGCCTTGCATCTTCACCAAGTGCAGTTAACAATCTAATAAAATAGTCTTTTGGCCTTGTATCAAACCCATCTCGCTTACCGGTTGTATAGTATAGCTCCATAAATTCATCTATCGACTCTATGCCTTTAACCCTAATATCCACGCCCTTTTTAATTGCATATCTGATGTTATATCTTGTCTTTTTAGTAATATTCGCAAACAGCTCATCCTCAGTTTTCCCCTCAAGACTTAGGCGGTAGTTAAAGCGTGGTTGTACCGTCTCGAATCCATGCTCACCATATATCTGTTTAAAATTGCGTGATTTCATATAGTCTATAAAATTCTTATCGCTCATCGGTATATCAGGATCGATTTTTATTGTATGGGCTTTATATTTTTTTGCTAGCATATCAAGACCCAACTTTAGATTATCCATTACATTTTCGTTATGTATATCACAGATAAATCCTTTAGGGCTGTATAAAAACGATGCTCCTATTATCGGCATTTTTTTAACATAAACACCACAAGCTCCATCTATCTCACCGTTATCATTACGTGAGACAACCGCTTCAAACTTCCAATCACTTTTAACACGCGCCCACAAGGCCGATTGTGTAAACTCTCCCCTATCGTGGCTTTTAACAAACTGTTCATATTCGTTAAATTGTTCTTTATTTAATATTTCCATCTCCATCCAATCCTTTCGATTAACTGTACCGACTAACCATATAATAACAGATGTTTTTTATAATTTTATAAACATGTCATTAACAACCTGTAAAATGTAACGAAAGTAGCATAGTTTTCAAATCAAATATTTTTGATTTATGTATTGACAATCGCAGTTAATTAGTGTAAACTAAATACATCAACAATTTTTGATTTGAGTTTATAGGTAGGGAGCGATATATGCGTTTAAAAAAAGTTGCAAGAATTATAGTCCCGATAGTTATGATTGCCATTATAGCAATTATATGGATAGTTCAAAATACAGGTGCTGCTCATGATGCTACGACAGATCTTGAATATCCTCTTCACGTAACATCGGTTAACATAGAAGAACTTACTGCTCATAATATGCCGATGATTATTGATTTTGGCGCAACCGAGTGTGAGCCCTGTAAGGCTATGGCACCGGTACTACAAGAGGTAAACAAAGATATGCAAGGCAAGGCCATTATCCAGTTTGTTGATGTTTGGGAAAATCCGGATGCTGCAAACGGGTTTCCGGTTCAAATAATACCTACGCAGCTATTTGTGAAGGCAGACGGAACACCATATGTACCCTCAACCAGTATCGATATTGATTTTTTACTATATGCTGATAATGCAACGGGTGAACATGTTTTTACAATCCACCAAGGTGGACTAACAAGCGACCAAATGATGATGATTTTAGAGGACATGGGGGTTTAGCTAATGGATGCAATGCTTGAAAGCATATCACAGATAATAGTGCAAAGCAGCTGGATTGCCCCTATATTAGCGCTTGTTGCAGGAATACTGACCTCATTTACGCCCTGTGCACTTTCCAGTGTTCCTTTAATAGTGGGCTATGTCGGCGGTACCGGCAGCAGATCTACTAAAAGAGCTTTTTTGTTATCGTTAACCTTTGCAGTTGGTTCGGCTATCACCTTTACAATCCTAGGGATTATAGCTACAACAGCAGGTAATCTGATAGGTACATCAGCATCATGGTGGTATATTATACTTGGTGTGCTTATGATGTTAATGTCACTTCAAACATGGGGAATATATGAGATAATTCCATCAAGCTACCTTATTGCAAAAAACACAAAAAAAGGTTATATAGGGGCCCTACTTGCTGGCATATTGGGAGGGGTGTTTTCTTCGCCCTGCTCTACCCCTGTTCTTATTGCACTACTTGCTGTTGTTGCCGGACAGGATAGTATGTTATGGGGTGTTATTCTGCTATTAATATACTCGGTTGGTCATGGCATACTTGCAGTTATCTGTGGCACCTCGGTAGGATTTGTTGAAAAATTATCAAAAAGCGAAAGATATGCAAAGCTAAGTAACATGTTAAAAATTATCATGGGAATATTCATGGCATTAATAGGTTTTTACATGTTTTATCTTGCATTTTAATAGAACAAGAGGCTATTATGAAAAAACAAACAACCGGCATCGGATTTTTTGAGAATTATCTTACAGTATGGGTAGTAATATGTATGGTAATAGGTGTGCTTATCGGAAGATTTTTACCATTTATACCAGACTTTTTAGGTAAGTTTGAATATGCAAACGTATCCATCCCTATCGCAATATTAATATGGCTTATGATCTATCCTATGATGATGAAGGTGGATTTTCAAAGCATTAAAAACGTTGGAAGAAACCCTAAAGGGCTATTCGTCACATGGATTACTAACTGGCTTATTAAGCCATTTACCATGTTTGGTATTGCCTGGTTTTTCTTTTTCGTTGTCTTTAGTAATTTTATAACACCCGAGCTTGCAACCGATTACCTTGCAGGGGCCGTACTACTTGGCGCAGCACCCTGTACCGCTATGGTTTTCGTATGGAGCCACCTTACAAAAGGAAACCCCGCCTATACCGTTGTACAGGTAGCTACGAATGATCTTATTATATTGGTTGCCTTCACCCCAATTGTTGCGTTTTTACTCGGAGTAAGCGGCGTTACAGTGCCGTGGGACACCTTAATACTTTCGGTAGTGCTATTTGTGGTAATCCCACTACTCGGCGGAATAATAACAAGATCTGTTATTACAAAAAAAAGGGGAATTGAGTATTTCGAAAAACAATTTATACCTAAGTTCAGCAACGTAACCATAGTAGGGCTACTGCTTACACTTACACTTATATTTTCTTTTCAAGGCGGCGTAATTCTAGAAAACCCACTACACATTATTCTTATTGCAGTACCTCTTATTATACAGACATTTTTAATCTTCTTCATCGCATATTTTGCAGCTAAATCTGTAAAATTGCCACACAATGTAGCCGCACCTGCTGGGATGATAGGTGCATCAAACTTTTTTGAACTTTCTGTAGCGGTTGCCATCGCGCTGTTTGGAACACAAAGTCCGGTTGCACTTGCTACAATAGTTGGGGTGCTTGTTGAGGTACCGGTTATGTTAATACTTGTAAAAATTGCAAATAACACAAAACACATCTTTAATAACACAAAGGAGAATCAATGACTATCGAAAACAACAACCAAAACTTAAAAACCCAATTAAAGCTTGACGGTAAAGCTAAGGTGGCATTTGTCTGCAACCACAACTCCTGTAGAAGCCAGATGGCCGAGGCACTTGGTAAGATGCTTGCATCTGATTGCTTCGATAGCTATTCAGCAGGCACCGAAATAAAAGATAAGATAAACCAAGATGCCGTAAGGCTTATCAAGGATATCTATGATATTGACATGGAAGAAACCCAGTTCAATAAAACCATTTTTAAAATCCCACAGCCTGATATTGTTATATTTATGGGTTGTAATGTAAGCTGCCCAAGCCTATCGTCAAAATACTCCGAAAACTGGGGACTTGATGATCCCAGCGGAAAAAACGATGAAGAGTTTAAGCTGATAATAAAAGAGATCCATGAAAAAGTTTTACAGTTAAAAGAAAAACTTAGCCAATAGAAAAAGCCCCTCAAGACAATATTGTTTTGGGGGGCTTTATTAAAATACTATAATGATGTTTTTTTAACCGGACCTATCGAGGCCCTTTTCTTAAAATCTCCGGGAACTAAGATTTTATTGTGTATCTCGGTGCCTATATTAGAATTTTTATTGTTGATTCGGTTTATAAGTGTTGTTGTTGCTAGATAAGAAACAGAGGTTATATTGCAGTTAACGCTGGACATCTGTGGCGAAATAATTGTAGCAAGAGTTATATCATCATAACCCACCACCGAGATATCTTCACCTATTTTCAACCCTCGCTTCTGTGCCTCGGCATATACACCCAGTGCATAATAATCATTAATCGCCATAATTGCTGTCGGAGGAATTGGTAAATCAAGCAGTTTAGCAGCAAGCTTATTCTGCATAGAATCACTATCATCTCCATTGCTAACACCAACCAACGGGGTTTTACTCTCCGCTATATACTCCTGTATAAGCTCTATATTATGCTTTGCCATCGCATCCTTATATCCCCTTAACCTATCCATAGTAGGGGGTGAGTAAGGATTATGTCCCATATATGCAATATTTCTATGCCCAAGTTCAATTAGATGTTCTGTTATATCAAATGTTGTCTGCCAGTCTGAGAAGTTAATATAATCCGAAAACAACAGATGGTCATCGTCCTGTGTCGCTGTATTTATGCAGATAACACTTAGTTTTTCGTTAGCTCTTTTCAGGTGGGTAATATCGTTAAACTCGGTTGCAACCATTATAAGTCCAGAAGCATCAAGTGCCATAAGCTCATCAATAAATGATGTAACCCTATCTTCACTGTATAGGTGATTACATAGCACAACCGAGTATCCCTGTGCGAAAAGAAGTTTTTCTAACTCTGAAACTATGTAAGCAAGATAAGGATGGCTTATTTCGGGTACGGCTATGCCGACTGTATTTTGTGGTACTGCTTGCGGAGCAGACTTAGTTGAAATTTGAAAGTTAAGCTCTTTCATTGCAGCATTAATTTTACCTCTCATCTCCTCAGAGAGGTATCCTTTTCCACTAATAGCACGTGAAACTGTGCCGGGTGATACACCGGCAAACTTAGCAACATCTTTGCTTGTTACCCTATAACTCACAACTATACCTCATGATATCCATAACCATTGATAAAACCAGCCCCACGTCGCACGACTGTTAGATCAATATTAAATAGGGCTATTTTGCCCAGGGCTGTGTTTGTGTTTGTACCTCACCCTCGACTGTGTAAGACTTTTTTATCATCAATGATAGGTACTGATCTTGGCAACCTTCCTCAATACTGTAAAAAGATTCCTTATTATGTACATAATTATACATCTTTTCTAGCACCGTTGCAATAGCGATTTCATCATCACTAAATCTTGCAGATAGATATTCACTCTTATAAACCCATTCATCACCTGCCGTAATTCCAACACTCCCCAGCTTTAACACGCTTTCATTTTGACCTGTGCTAACACGAGAAAAATTATATTCTACCGGTGTATTATAATCAAGCATCAGACTAATTCTTGTATTGGTAATCTCACCCTTAGTCAACCTTATACGCGTATCCGGCAACCTTATCGGTGAGAAATATTGGTCATCAGTAAAGTAATAAAATCCAAGTTTATCCCCAAAATCCAGGAAGGCAAACTGTTGTATCTCTTCCACATACTCCTCTGCATCCGGATAACCTGCACGCCCGGGAGATTTTATCATATTTGATTTGAAAGTTTTCCCTTTAATTGTACAGTTGTCAAAGGTTTTATCAAGATATCTGCGAACAAGACTCATCCCGTGGTACCCATGTCCGGACGAAACATATGCCTGTGTTACATCTCCTAATCTTCCGGATTTTATTAGGTTAATTCGTGCAGCGTGCATAGGCTGAAATGAGTACTGCTCTGAAACTTGAATCAGATGTGGCGAAGTAAGTGAGTTATAAAACTCGATTAATTGATTAAGATCCATTGCCTCAAACGACTCGCTCAAAATATAAAACCCCTTGTCTGTAAGTTGTTTTATTATCTTAGGCAGTAAAGGTTGAGGAAGACATAGCACTAAAAAATCTCCATAGCTATCAAGTGTAAGCTCATCGATAGATTCCTTTACCTTAACACCCCAAACATCCCTAACCTGCTTTGCACGATCACTGTTTGTCTCTACAACACTGCAGATATTAAAAACATCCGGCAGTTCCTTTGCGATTCGCAGATAAAATTCCGAGCGCCAACCGGCACCTATCACCGTGAAATTAATTTTTCCCATATAATAATATAAACTCCCAGCATTTAAAAATCGAAACAATCCGAGGTATAGGGGCTTGTTCCTCTCTCAACGTTCATTCTTGCTATAGCAAGTTCGTCATCGGTATCAAGTTCAAAATCATAGATATCAACATTTGCTCTTATATACTTTTCATGTGCAGACTTAGGTATTGCAATAACACCACGTTGCATGTGCCACCGAAGTATTATCTGAACAATACTTTTATTATGCTTTTGTGCTATACCACCAAGGGTGGTATCATTTAGATAGGCACCCTGTCCAAGTGGTCTGCAGGCCTGCATCATTATCCCTTTACTCTTGCAATAAGCAAACAATGACTCACGCGCAAACATTGGGTTACACTCCACCTGGTTCACTACTGGAACAACATCGGTACACATTAATATTTGCTCTATCTGATTTTCTACAAAACAACTTACACCAAGTGAATGAGTTAAGCCTTCTTTGTATAGTGGTACAAGTTCCATATAGGCGCGCACGTATTTATTCATAACAGGCCAATGGATCATATACATATCTACATAATCCATCTGTAGTTTATCAAGGCTTTCGTATAGTGCTTCTTTGTAGCGATCCTTGCGAAGATCATCGTTCCAAATCTTTGTTGTTATAAAAAATTCTTCACGCTTAATCCCACTTTGTTTTATTGCATTACCTAACGCCCTTTCGCTGTCGTACTTTGCCGCTGTATCAAAATGTCGGTATCCCGCATCGATTGCCGTTAGTATTACATCGATCGTCTTCTGTTCATCGTCCTCACTTATAAGCGCTGTACCAAAACCAAGCTGTGGTATTTTTAATCCATTATTTAATGTTACTACCGAATTTATGTCTCTTCGCATACACCCCCCTATTTTAATAGTTACTTTATCCCTTTACTGCACCGGCAACCATACCCTTAACAACCTGATCCTGGAATATAATAAATGCAATAATAACCGGTATACAAACTATTACAACTCCTGCAAACATTATTCCAACATCCGTTACGTATTGGCCATTAAGCGCCTGTATTCCCTGTGATAACATCTTAACTTCACTTTTTGTCATCAATACAAGTGGAATTAAAAATTCATTCCAGAAGTATAGGAAAGATAAAATTCCAACCGTTGCCATCCCGGGCAAGGTAAGGGGTAATATCACCCTAAAAAACGTCTCAATTCTTGAACATCCGTCAATAAAGGCCGCCTCCTCTAAAGCTATTGGGAGATCCCGCATGAACGCATAAAGTATAAATATAGCAAGCGCAAGCTGCATAGCAGCAAATGCAAGAATCAGACCTATAAAGTTATTTGTAAGTCCAATATTATGAAAGATAGTAAACAGAGGAACAATAATTGTATGTGCAGGGATCATAAGACCTATAGAAAAGAAGATATATAACGGGGTGCTTTTTTTCAATACACGTGACATAATATATGCTGCCATAGCTGCAAGCAATAGCACAAGTGCAACGGCCGATAAGCTTACAAACATAGTATTAATAAAGTAAGGCCCTATTTTAGCAAGTTCCCATGCAGCAGCATAGTTATCGAAACTAAACACAGCCGGTAAGCTAAGTGGGTTTGCATATAGCTCATCGTTTGTCTTCATAGATGAGATGATAGCCCAATAGAACGGGAATATAGCAACTGCTGCAAAAAACAATAATACAATATATTTTATTATTGTAGCGATAGCTTTTATCGGCCGAGCTGCGATTATATGCAGACCTTTTGTAATAATATTCATAAAACAAACTCCTTGAAATTATACTTCCTTTTTATTGAAAAAGCTCGACAGGACTCTAAACAGTATTACAAGTGCAAGGGATATGAATAGAATTGATATTGCGATTGCACTACCGTATCCAAAGTCACCATTTTTAAATACCTCTTTATACATCTGAACAGCCATGTATGATGAAGATGAACCTGGTCCACCGGCAGTCATTATCCACGAATGGTCAAAAGCCTTTAAAGCACCGGTTACAACAAGAATAGCAACCACCTCAATTATATCTTTAAGGTTAGGTAGTGCAATTCTAAAAAACATAGTAAAACTATTTGCACCGTCAATCTCTGCCGCTTCAAACATCTCGTCACTTAGACCTTGAATTGCTGCTAAGAATATTACAATTTGTTGACCCATATATTGCCAAACTGATGGAACCGCAACAAAATACAAAACCGTATCAGGGTTGCTTAGCCAAGTTTTACCATCGATAAACTCCCCAAGTCCAATTAATGAAAGCAAGGCGTTAAATGCACCAACATCAGTATTAAAAAATCTGACAAAAAGCACGCTAATTGCAGCAGCCGAGATTACCGAAGGCATAAAATAGGCTGCCCTAAAAAATTTAAACAAAAATTTTGTTCTTGCAACAATAAATGCTGCAATCATACCGATACAGAGCTGAAAAACTAATGCAATGACAACAAGTGTAAAGGAGTTCCCGACTGAAGTCAGGTAGTTGCGATCATCGAACAACTCAATAAAGTTTTCTATACCTATAAACTGCATAGCGTTTATACCGTCCCAGTCAGTTAAGGAATAGATAAATGTCATAAATGTCGGAACCAGTATAAGTCCGGTATATATTACAACGGGAAAAAATAAAAACAGAATTACTAGAGCTTTGCTGCTTTTTATCATGTTGTCACCTCATCTTTTTTAAAACCATGCAGCCGAAATGCAGAACCATGATTTCAGCATTCGGCCACACAATTAGTTTTCATTATAGTAAAGGCGATGCACCTTATCTAGATATATTAGCCATCGCACTTTGCTGTAAAAAATGTATCGCTTTAAACTAATATTTAACCGGCTAATACATCGTTGATAGAATCTTGAATATCTTCATCTATCTGTGCTGTAGTTGCTGCACCTGACCATAATTCGTCCATAGCTGCGCAGAATACTTCCTGTGTAGCCGGATCTGGCATGATGTTCCAAAGGTGAACACGTACATCCTGTGTCTCGGTAAAGTTTCTTGCCATTACATACAGTGGGCTTAGGGTACTCTCATCATATTCCATGTTTTTATTAGCCCATCTGCCTGCCTCGGCAGCAATCTGGAATGCATCGTCGGATAGCATGTTATCCATAAAGCTTACTATTCCGGCCTGCTTTGCAGGATCGTTAAAACCTTCAACAGTTGTAACTAGACCCATGTTAGAGCCACCAACAGCAAATGTTGCAGGGTCGTAGATTGCATCTGGCATTGCTACCATGTTCATCATCTCAGACTTTGCAATAACCTCATCAGAGAACTCGGAAATAACCCATGGGAAGGAGTAGATCATAGCGGCTTTCTCTGTGTTGTAAAGAGAAACGGCGGGTGAGAAATCACCGTTAGCGATTGTATCTTCAGGGAATACACCTGCAGCTACCATCTCCTCAACAATTTCACCAGTTCTTGCTACATAGTCCTGTCCAAGCCAAGAGTCTGCTGTACCACAGATAGCATCAGCTTCTGCCTGTGTATAGTACTGGTAGAAGATTGCTGCATACCAGAAGTGCGAGGGGTTACCGCCCTTGGAGCCTACTGCAAGCGGTATAATGTCGTTTTCGTTAAATACTGCACAAACATCTAGAAACTCTTCGTATGTAGTAGGAACGCTAACACCATACTGCTCAAATAGCTCGGTGTTGTACATCATGAAGTTAGTAGATCCCTCCATAGGGCAAGCGTATGCTGTTTCACCATTATCAAAAGAATATGCAAGGAAATCATCCTCATTAAACATATCTCTTGTAACATTTTCTGAAACGGCAAAGTACTCATCAATATTTAGAATTTTTCCACTATCAACCATAGGCTTTAAAGAGCTTTTGGATGTATATTGAAATATATCAGGTAGATTATCTGCTGCAAGATCGGTCTTAATTTTATCACGTAGATTATCACCAGCTTCTTCTTCAAATACTAATGTATACTCATCTGCATTTTCTTCGCCCCATGTAGTAATTAGATCCCTCCACTGCTCTGCAAACTCTGTTGTGCCACTGCTCCAGTTTGTTGAAAAACGAATCACCGGCAACTCAGAATCGGTAGCTGCTGCAGGCTCTGCTGTGTCAGCGCCATCTGTGGTCTCTGCCGGCGTTTGAGAGCAGGATGTTGCAAGTGTAAGCAACAGGGTCAACGATAGTAAAGATGCTATAAGTTTTTTCATTTTTAATCCTCCGTGTAGTTAATATTATCAACAACATATAGGTTGTTAATCCAATTTGTGAAATATTTCTCATATATTTTATATTTGTTTCACTTATTTTTTACAATATTATCACAACACAGGCTACAAGTCAATAGAAAAGTAAACTTTTTACACTTCCTACAAAAAAGTTGCCGCTAAATCGTTACAGTAAACAAGCGATATATCGTGTTGTTCTCACTATATATAACGAAAAGCAACTGCAGTTTTATAGAATTTTTACAGAAATAATATTTCATATATTGTTGACAAATTTCATCTTTATGTTATACTGAATCTAAATTGTAATCGATATTTCTATATAGGTGATATAATATGATAACATTTCACAAACGCAGTAAAACATTTCATCTTCACAACAATAAAATAAGCTATATAATAAAGATAATGAGAAACAATGAATTAGGTCAGCTATATTTTGGAAAACAAGTTAGAGATAGAGATTCTTTTGACAACCTATATGTAGAGCGTAGCGTAATTTTGGCTACATCAGAATTCAAAGGAGACCTTTCTTTTTCGAGCGAGGTGTTAAAACAAGAATATCCAGCATACGGCAAAGGAGATTACCGTGATCCTGCATACCAGCTAAAACTACATAACGGTAGCCGCATTACCGAGTTTAAATATCATAAACACGAGATTACCACAAGCAAACCATCGTTAACCGGCCTACCTCAGACACACGGTGACAACGTCGAGACATTGCTTATCACTTTATTTGACTCAACAATAAACTGTTATATTGTATTAAAGTATCATCTTTTCGACGACCTTCCACTAGTGGTACGTGGTGCTGAATTTATTAATGCATCGAAAAGCAACATCAAGATAAACAGTTGCATGTCCGCCTGCCTCGATCTTTATGACAGCCGATATGAAATGCTCACGCTTGACGGTGCATGGAGTAGGGAGAGACACATAAACACAAGACCACTTGCAATTGGCAAGCAGTCAGTCACAAGTACAAGAGGGTCCAGCAGCGCAATGCACAATCCCTTTTTAGCATTGAAGCGCCCCGAAACAACGCAGAGCACAGGTGAGGTTTACGGTTTTACGCTGCTATACAGCGGTAACTTTTTAGCTCAAGCAGAGGTTGATGCTTATGATGTTACACGAGTTACAATCGGAATTAACCCTTTTGAGTTCGGATGGACTTTGCATGAAAACGAGACATTCCAAACACCTGAAGCTGTGCTTGTTTATAGTGATAGTGGACTTAACTCAATGAGCAAAAGCTTTCACACGCTTTTTAGAAATAATTTAATGCGTGGACAATATAAAACCAAGTGCCGCCCTATACTTCTTAACAACTGGGAAGCAACCTATTTTGATTTTACCGAAGAATCAATATTAAAAATTGCGGCCAAAGGTAAGGAGCTTGGAATCGAGCTATTTGTATTAGACGATGGTTGGTTTGGAAAACGTGATAGCGACGCTACGTCATTGGGTGACTGGGCAGTCAATTTAAAAAAACTACCACAAGGGATAGGCGGACTCTCGAAGAAGATAACAGCTATGGGTCTTAAGTTCGGCCTTTGGTTCGAGCCTGAAATGGTAAACGAGATTAGTGAACTTTACTCTAACCACCCCGACTACATAATCAAAACCCCAAACAGAACCATTTCTTACGGAAGAAATCAATTTGTACTTGATTTTTCAAGAGATGATGTGGTGAATTATATATTCGATAAAATGTGTGAAACGCTAGATACTGCGGAATTATCCTATATCAAATGGGATATGAACCGAAATATAACCGAGGCATATAGTCAAAAATTATCTAACGAATGCCAGGAAGAGTTTTTTCACCGCTATATATTAGGTGTCTACTCATTATATGAGAAGCTAATCGCACGATATCCTAACATTCTTTTTGAATCCTGTGCATCCGGCGGTAATCGCTTTGATGCAGGCATGCTATACTATGCGCCTCAGGCATGGTGTTCTGACAATACCGATGCTGTAGAAAGGTTGCACATCCAATATGGAACATCCCTTGTATACCCGCTTGTTTCGATGGGAAGTCATGTAGCTGCAGTTCCAAACCACCAGGTAAGCAGGGTAACTAGCTTAAAAATGCGTGCAGATGTGGCTATGTTTGGCACCTTTGGTTATGAATTAGATTTTAATCTTTTAGATTCTAAAGAAGAACAGGAGATTAAAGATCAGATAAATTTCTTTCACAAATATAAAGCTGTTATACAGTTTGGCGATTTTTATCGTTTAAACTCAGGAAACATATATAGCTGGATGGTTGTATCTGATGATAAGAAAACAGCGATATTAGGTTATTATAAAATACTTGCAAAGCCAAACCCATCTCTTAAAAAAATTCAGCTTTTAGGAATCAATAGTGATTTTGAATATTCTTGCAACGGAAAAACTTATTACGGTGATGAATTAATGAACATAGGCTTCTTGCCCGAAACAGAATTTACAGGGCTATTGCAAGCCGATGATTTTAAAGGTGTTTACAACCCGGGAACAGACAAAGGTGATTTCACCTCACAGTTATATGTTTTCGAGGTAAAGTAGTATACATCAAACAATGCACATGTTAGCGAACTCATAGTCTAACAAAATAAAAAAGCAACACCAATTTGGTGTTGCTTTTGTTTTGTAATATATATTAACCCTTAACCTGGTTAACAAGAGCTGTAAATGATGCAGGATCGCTTATTGCAAGCTCAGACAACATCTTACGATTCAACTCTATCCCTGCTTTCTTAAGGCCATTCATGAATGTTGAGTAGTTCATTCCCTCAGCACGACAGGCAGCAGATATACGGGTAATCCATAGGCGTCTAAAATCACGTTTGCGAAGTTTACGACCTATAAAAGCGTAGTTACCGCTTTTCATTACCTGCTGTTTCGCCATCTTAAAATGGCGACTCTTGCTACCAAAATATCCTTTAGCGAGCTTTAACACCTTTTTTCTGCGCTTACGTGTCATCGTTGCGCCTTTAATTCTTGCCATATTTATATACTCCTTTTAGGTAATTTTTTATTATGCGTAGGGAATCATCTTTTTAACTGCTGCAGCATTTGTTACATCTGCGTAACCGCCTTTACGTAGGTTACGTTTGCGCTTTGTGCTCATCTTTGTAAGAATATGGCTACGAAACGCTTTGCCACGTTTTACTTTGCCGTTTTTTGTTAACGAAAAACGTTTTTTAGCGCCGGAATGGGTCTTAATCTTTGGCATAATTATTTCTCTCCTCTTATTACTTCTTTTGCTTTTTTTCGGGCGATAGCCTTTGCATTATCATGGTCATGCTACGTCCCTCAAGCTTAGGATTTTTTTCAGCCTGAGCAACATCCTCAAGCTCTTTTGCAAATCTTAGCATAACATCTGCGCCAAGATTTGTATGTGACATCTCACGACCTCTAAATCTAATTGAGCATTTAACCTTATCCCCTGCTTCTAAGAATTTACGGGCATGGGATAATTTTGTGTTAAAGTCACCAATGTCGATATTAGCCGAAAGACGAATTTCCTTAAGTTCAGTTACATGCTGATTGCGACGCTGTTCCTTTTCCCTTTTCTGCTGTTCAAACCGATATTTACCATAATCCATGATTTTGCATACCGGAGGACTTGCCATCGGTGCAATCTTGACTAAGTCCAGATTTTTTGATGTGGCACGCTCAAGAGCAGCAGCGGAACTCATTATACCAAGTTGACTGCCGTCATCATCAATCACACGAATTTCTTTGTCTCGTATGGCATCGTTCAACTCTGCATCCTTTTTGCCTGTTGCGATAAAAAAACACCCCCTAACAAAAATAAAAACAACTGTAAAAACAGTTGCACAAAAGAAAAGCCTACAGCTTATTACTATTGACCCGCAACCCTGATTGGTGGCTAAGGTGAGTGTGCGTTACACATCTGCTTTGTTTTTACTTTTATATTATAACTGCAACCAGCCAAAAAGTCAAGTACTATTTATAGTTTGAATATAAATGCATATGTGTTGTTTAGTATGTGGATAAACAATACTACGTTAAAATCTTTGTCAACACACTGTTTTGTAACATTAAGCCCCTATCTGTTAGCGCAATATAATCACCATTTATTTTAACAAGCCCACCTTTTTCAAGCTGTTCTATAACACACCATTGTTCTTCACTAAATCTATACCCAAACCTATCATAAAGCATTTTATTAGATAGACCATTAATAAGGCGCGTCTGTAATATTATATAGTCCGATGCATCACAGATCCCATCCTCTACCATCTGTGCGCCGTTAATAAAATCATTTGTATTGGGGGGATAATAAAACCTCCTATTATCGACACAGGAATGTGCACCAGGGCCAACACCAAGATAGTCGAAGCAATCCCAGTACCGCATATTATGCCTACTATGCATTCCTTTTTTCGCAAAATTTGAAATCTCATATCTATCAAATCCGTTCTGCTCCAGCTGGATTATTGCGAAAGCAAAATGATCCGCAACCTCATCAGGCTGCGGTAGCACCTCCGCTTTGCTATAAAGCGGCGTACCTTCTTCCAGCTTTAACATATAGCAACTTATATGTGAAACACCTAGCCTTTTTGATGTTTGCGCAAAGTTAACAATATCATCCTTTACCTGAAAAGGAATACCAACCATTAAATCTACCGATATATTTTCTACACCATGCTTTTGGGCAAGCATTATCGCATTAATAGCATCCTGTGCATCATGTCGCCGACCTATTGCTTTTAGCGCATCATTATTTAGGCTTTGCACCCCTATCGACAACCTATTTATCTTGCATTTTTTTACAACCTGTAAGAACGAATCATCAAGGCTATCCGGATTAGCCTCAATCGTAAATTCTCCGGAACAACTAAAACCGCTACACAACTTCTCAAGCTGTGCAGGACTTAACAGCGATGGTGTACCACCACCTATATAAACTGTTTCATATTGTTTGCTTGGTATCTGTTTTAAAAGTGCCTCTATATAGCTATCCTGCACAGGCGGACTACCGCTATGAAAATCGCAATAACTACATCTGCTTTTACAGTATGGTATATGAATATAAAGCGAACAACTATCCATAATATTAAATTGCCTTTGTACCAACCTAAGCCGGCACAAAGGCTCCCCTTCTTACTATTTAATTCCAAAAAATAATTTTAAAATTCCCCGTAGGCATTTTGGACTTTTTACCACAACAATCTGCATAATTCCCCCTTCTACCTTAAAATAGATGCGGCTATAACTAGCAGTATCAAGATAAAAAATATGTAACTACCTCCGGGAATCCCGAAAAGCAGTGTACCCAACCCCCCGGCCACTACAGTAAACAACAACAACCAGGGATATCCCCCTTTTTTATTGTTCATAGCTGCCCTCCGCATTATAACCGCTTAGCACATACTATGCAGCAACGAAGACAGCTGTTACTGATATTTCTACTTATTTACAACCACCGGAGCAACTAGAATATATCCCTCGGCCGAAATCCTATTTTCAGAATTCTCGGTTACTGAGTTCCCCCTTGCAATATCCGCCGCAATCTCACAAACAGATTTTGCCATTTTATAGGGGTCGTCATATATTGTGCCTGTCATATCACCGTTTGCAATCAACTCTACCGCTTGAGGTATCGAATCAATTCCATATACCGCCATATCTAGATCGGCTGCATTGATCGCTTGTACTGCCCCTATAGCCATACTATCGCTGTTGCAAAGCACAGCATCAGCACCGGATATCTCGGCATCTAAAAGCCAACTTTCCATCTGCTTTTGAGCAAGTTCGCTACTCCAATCACAGTATGCCTCTGCAACAAGAGTGGCACCATTATCATTTAGGGTCGCGATAACAGCCTCGCTTCGCTCGCTTGTAAGCGGGTTACCTTCCTGCCCTTTTACAAGTATGTACTGCAGTGCACCGTCATTGTTTTTATCGGTTATCTTAGCATCGGTTAAATCATCCAAAGCCATCTCTGCTTGAAGTTGTCCTATTGCCGACTGTTCCACCCCTACATAGCTGTAGTTGTCATATCCATCTAAAAGCTCTATAGGGGGAGCATCTCCGAAAAACACAACGGATAGTTCATTAGTCAAAGCAAGATCACATATAATAGCTGCATCGTTTACATCTAAAAGGTTTACCATCAAAACATCTATATCGTTAGACAGCATGGTTTGTATCTGCGATAGCTGTGTATCAGCACTGCCAGCAGCATCGCTATACTCTATAGTCAACAAGCTATCGGCAGAGTCGATATTCTCTAATTCAGATTTAACAACGGACAGATAGTTATCGTCAAGGTCACCGAATGAAGTCCCGATATAAACAGGTTCAGCATTAACAGTACTTGACACCTGGCTAGGATCGGCACCTGCATTACAGGACGTTAGTAGCACGCATATTACTACAGCAAGCGCTGTGATCTTTTTCATTTAAAACACCTTCCATGATAGTTGCGATTAAATAACACTACGAAAAATTTTAACATCGGCTTTGCCATTTGTCAAGCAGTCCAGTTTATAGTTTAGGGTTATTCACAACATTCTGCGGTTTACCCTCAAAACAAGCTATAAGATTTTGGCACACCATTTCACACAATCTATCAAGTGAAGATTGTGTGGACCAACCTATATGAGGTGTAATCAATGTGTTTTCAAGATTAATCAATGGGTTGTTTTTAACGTTGGGCTCTCCTGTTAATGCATCTGCAAGGTAGAATCCAAGTTTACCGCCTTTAAGTGCATTGCACACCGCATCATCATCTATAAGTCTACCTCTTGATACGTTGCACAGTACCACTCCATTCTTCATCATTGAAATTGCTTTTTCGTCTATTATTTTGTCAGTCTGCTCGCTATGTCGGCAGTGCAACGAAATAATATCACTTTCTTTATACAAGCGCTCAATGCTACAAAACTCTACGCCTGGCGCCTGCTTTTCGCTATATGTATAACATAATATCTTCATTCCAAACGCAAGGGCTATTCTTGCGACTGCACTGCCGATATTACCATAGCCTATGATCCCAAGCGTCCGGCCCCTAAGTTCTATCCTGTTGCGCAGCCCATTCATGCTTTGCATCTTCCCCAGCCACTCACCACGCCTTACAGCATCACAGTATGCAGACGTATGGGCAGCATATTCCAGTAAAAGGGCGAAAAGCTGTTGCGCAACACTCTCGGTACTATAGTCCGGAACGTTGGTCACCGTTATCCCATAGTTGTTACAGTCATCAATATTTAGCCCATCATAACCGGTTGCGGTAAGTCCTATATAGCTCAAATTTTTACAGCTTTCAAACACGACTTTATCGACATGACCTTTGTTGTTTATCACCACAGCATCCGCATCCCCTACCCTATCTATCATCTGTTTCAAGGTACTGTGTGGATAAAGAACAACCTCCCTACCATATGCTTTTAGGGGTGACCAGTCCATATCATTGTCTCTAAGCGCCTCACTGTCAAGCACCACAATTTTTGGTTTTATCTCCATTTAAATTCCTTTCAACTATAAACTCTGCTAAGATAAGTTTATTACCAAGTGCGCCTACCGCCCTATAGTTGTGTTCCAAAAGTCGGCTAAGTTCCTTGCTTTCCTTAACAGGACAGATAACATAATGTCCACTTAGTACACCCTGCACGCCGCTTTGAAGCAACATGTATGGTTTGTTACCTACACCGCCTCTGATTGCGCTAAGCTCAAGTGTATTTGACAAAAGGTGTGAAATGCTATCTATATGTAGATAATGAAGCATTATATATGTAGGTTTAGACGGTATCAACGGAGGTTCCAACAGCATGCATATACTCTGAGTTTCAAAGCACCTCATCCTAATATACAGTATATCTGACCCCTGTATCGCAATATCGTGAACAAATTTGTCGATACAAAAACCATCTCCAATAGTGCCACAAAACGCCACACCACATAGCATCTCTTTGCAAAACACCCCATAAACAATACCATCTGCAAGGTATTTTCTAACATCATCCGGCAACATATAGCCACATTGCCCTCTTGTATCACTTACAAGCAGTAAAAGATCGTGTAGATCTGTCGATATTAATCGCCTTTTTGAGTAAAGTTTCAAATTAATCCCTCCTTGGTGGAATTATATTCTGCCAAGGAGAGAATTATTACAGCAATTTATCGAGAATATGTTTTTACCAATCGCAGTATCGATCCGCTAAGTTCTTTGGTAAGGTTTTCTTTTTTAAGTCTAAACTGCCAATTTCCACCAAGTGTTGAAGGAGTGTTTATCCTACCCTCCTTGCCCATGCGCATAAAATCTTGAATAGGAATAACAGCAAGGTCGGCAACACTTGCGACGGTAGCACGCATTACACCTTCAAACAGATCATCCCTGTCCTCACTACAGCCAAAATACTCTGCCATTCTGCGTTTTGTAGTTTTTTTTGCATTAGTTAAAAACTCCATCAGCGTAGCATTGTCATGAGTACCGGTATACACAACAAGATTTTGCTTATGAAAGTGCGGAAGATAGGACGAGTCGGCATCATCAAAAGCAAACTGTGTTATCTTCATACCGGGGAAACCACTGTTTTCTAACAAAACCTTAACACTATCAAACAGGTCACCAAGATCCTCTGCAATTACGCTTGGGGAATCGATACACTCAAAAACCCTGTTAAACAGATCCATTCCGGGACCATTCCTCCACTCACCTACCTTTGCCGTTTTGCTACCGAACGGTATTGCATAGTAGGTGTCAAACGCCCTAAAATGATCTATTCTAACCGTATCATAAATATTTAATGACCTACGAATCCTATCTATCCACCATGCAAAACCATCTTGATGATGGCGCTCCCAGTTGTAGATAGGGTTCCCCCATAGCTGGCCATCCTCACTAAAATAGTCGGGCGGACAGCCGGCAACCTCTTTTGGATAAAGGTCCTGACCCATAATAAACAGGTGGGGCATCGCCCAGGCCTCGGTACTATCTGCAGATACATAGATAGGCATGTCCCCTATAATACTTATCCCCTTATCGTTTGCATATTTCTTTAGCTCGAACCACTGCTTATAGAACACATATTGGCAGAAACGATAAAAATTTATCTCGTCTTGATAGGTATGCCAAAACTTCCCCATCGCCTCCGGCTCATGTCTTGCAAGTCCTTCTTCCCACTCCTGATAAGGTTTTCCGTCATTTTGGCGCTTCGCCTCCATAAACATTGCATAGTCACTAAGCCAATGTGTCTGCTCGTTACAAAAAGCATAAAAATCATCCGGTATATTTTTTTCGAACCGGCTGTATGCTATCCTTAAAAGCGGCTCTCTTGTTTCATAAAGGCGGCTATAGTCTATACAATCGCCACTATCCTCGACCTTTTTCAGCTCGGCGGCGGTTAATAATTTATCTGCCTTTAGCATCTCAAGGTCAATAAAATATGTGTTGCCAGCAAAACAGGAGAACGACTGATATGGCGAATCCCCATATCCGGTAGGCCCTATGGGTAGTATCTGCCAACATTTCGCACCTGATTTAACCAAAAAATCCACAAAATTTTTCGCACCTTTTCCAAGCGAGCCTATGCCGTATGCCGACGGTAGCGAGGAAATTGGCATTAACAGTCCGAGTTTACGATCGTTTGACATGGTATTCCTCCGTTTGGTATTTGTTTTTAATTAAATATTTCGAACAGCGCTGTTGCCAGCTGTTGCTGTGTATCCTGTGACCAAACTTCTATGCTCATGTAATCATTGTATACTATCTCCTGTGCCAACAGCAGTTGCTGTGGCGGTGTATATAATAGCATATCGGTCATTACATTATCGTTTTCTATATAATCAGCAAGCTGTATAGATAATGGGTTTTTAGCAATTAGGTGATTGATCTCAAGCAGTCCGAGTGTGTCGGTAATATAGCTTCTACCTGTTTCAGAGTAGTAAAACCAGACTAAAAAATCCATTGCAGCAGCATACTGTTCAGGGTCAGTTTGCGCTGCAACTGCAAACACAAAGGGTGTAGTTACGGTAAGCGACGCACCAAGTGTATAGGAATGGGTAATATCCTCAAAAGACTCAATAGGCATCTTCATAGGAAAAACAACGGTATTCGCAAGTGCATCCTCGCTTAGATATCTATAAGCATCGGACAGGGTGCTTCGCCAAAACAAAACCTTATCTTGCTCATAAAGTGCTGCAGCAGTCTCGGTTGTTAGATCTGCGTATAGTTCTTGTGGATTGTCGCCACGCTCAAGAACCCCATCCGGAGTGGCCACCATATTGGTCTCCTCCATGATAAATTCTGCATAGCCCAGCATAAGCCCATCCTTCGCCTCCGGCTCAAGCTCCACTCCGTTAAACACCACCGATAGCGGAGCGATAAGAGAAGCCGGCGACTGCATATCAACCGCAAACGGCGCTACAAGATTTTCGATACCTTCCGGTAATGACTCGGGCAGTTCGTACTCGGCTGCCGAAAGGCGAACAATCTCACCCTCACCACCATCCGATAATATTAAACTATAAAGTTGGCCAAGTGCATCGGACCACTGGGCAGATGATGCACGCCTAAGATTATCGGCAAGCTGAGAATTGTCATCCTCCGATAATATATCACCTAAAAGTTCAGTGTTGCAAAGGTAGGCATAGCCATCTATGCCTACCGGTAGAAAAGCAACATCTTCGGCAGAGTAGATATAATCCGGAACCTCGGTTGAAAGGGCTGCAAGCAGTGGCGATTCCAAATTCGCTATGGGTATAACCTTATCCCTCTTTGCAAGCCCATCTATGTTGTATATATTATCGGCTATTATTAGGCCGCTTTCTTCGACAGATGTTGCAAATCCAACCTCATCCTCGCCATCCGGTATTTCGTTAATGGTTATGCTAACCCCCTCCAGTGTTTCGTATAACTTTAGTAACGGTTCTACCGTTTTTCGCAAACTTGAAGTAACCGACACCTCCAGATTTTTTGCCGATGGCATGTACTGTTCAGTAGGAGCAGTTACAGTGGTTACCAGCTGCTGTGTCGTATTGCCTGCACAGGAAACAAGCAAAATTGAAAGTAATACTAGCAATGATTTTCGCAATAATTTCATGTTTTACCGTTAGTATGAATTGTACATCTACTATTTTATCATATAAAAGGCTTTTTGAATAGACAATAGAATGAATTTGTGGTAAAATTGTTACAAAGATAAACGGAAATTTTGTAAGTTATGAGACTAAGGCATAAACCAAAGGCTGTTGCGGCATTGCCACAGCACCAATTTTACATTAAGGACCCAAGAAGTTGCAAAGGCATTTGGCAACAACAATTTAACAAGGTACAGCCACTATCGTTAGAGCTTGGCTGTGGTTTTGGCAAGTTTTCTACCGAATTTTCATTGCGTAATCCCGACAAGAATCTTATTGCTGTTGATAAATGTCGTGATGTGCTTGTAGGAAGCTGCCGCTTAATATCAGATAAATTCGATGGCGATGTAAAAAACCTGCGGGTATGCAACTTCGATGCATATGATATAGAAAATATTATCGATATATCCGATAGCATCGAAAATATTTTTATCTTTTTTTGCAACCCCTGGCCAAAACGCACACACAACCGTCGCAGATTAACCTACCCCACACTACTTGAATATTACCGCAAATTCTTATCGCCCAATGCAACTTTATATTTTAAAACAGATGATAAAGAGTTATACCACCACTCGCTTAAATATTTCGAACAATGCAACCTAACGGTTGTTTTCAAGACAGAGCAACTTAGCGAAACACCAGAATTTGAACTACTTTCGATAATGACAGAGTATGAACAAAAGTTTAGGGGTTTAGGGCAACCTATCTATGCAGCCGTGGTATCATTTGCAACAGAAAAACAAAGCCGAAAGGATTAACTATCATGTCTACAAAAAACAAATTCTACACCGTTGGTGAGGAGATATTTAACTCGGTATCCCATGGTGTAGGCATTGTTCTTGCACTGCTTGGAACTGGATCTCTGGTTACAATTGCAGCCTACGAAAGTGATTGGGTAGGGGTACTATCTGCCAGCCTGTTCGGGTTTGGCATGGTATTATTGTATAGCATGAGTACATTGTACCATGCATTCCCATCCCCTAAACTTAAAAAAATATTTAGAATAATGGACCACTGCAGTATCTTTATATTAATTACTACAAGCTACTGCCCCTTTACATTGGTGCTGCTTAGAGGAAACATGACAGCCTTCGTTATTTTCTGGATACTTTGGGCTTGTTCAATATTAGGTATTCTACTAAAAGTTTTTGCACTTAAAAGGTTTGAAAAACTATCCCTTGTGCTCTATGTAATAATGGGTTGGGCTGCCGTCATTTTAATGCCCGGCATTATAGAAACTCTACCATTGCCGGGAATAATACTGCTTATCGCCGGTGGTCTTTCATATACCGGGGGCATCGCCTTTTATTCCATAAACAAAAAGTATATGCACTCTATATGGCATCTGTTCGTACTTGCCGGAAATATACTGCAATACCTTTGCATCACAATATATGTTTTTTAAAGGGGCTTGATGAAAGATACATTAAACAGCACGCGAAAGCTATCGGTTGATCTGCCATTATTAATTGCTGTACTACTTTGTTGCGGAATGTCGGTAGTGGTACTTTTTTCTGTCAACCATTCTTTTTTCACTAACTATGACGATGTGTATATCCAGATAGGTGCAATAATCTTAGGAATGGCTGCAACACTGTTCATTACTATCTTAGGGTTAGAACGTCTATTTAAATTTTGGTATATTATTACCGCACTTGTTGCGTTATTTGTTGCTGCGACATTTATTCTAGGCTATGCCCCCGGCGATAGCGAGGCACAGGCGTGGATTTCTATACTACCCGGCTTAAGTTTCCAACCCACCGAGCTATATAAGGTTATATTTATCGCAACATTTGCAATGCAGCTAAACTATTTCAAGGGTAAAATCAACAAACCTATTCCGTTACTGCTTGCGGCATTACACGTAGGTATTATTATGATGGTTGCCCACCTTCAAGGGGACGACGGTGCAGCAATAGTGATAGCTGTAATCGCCCTTGGAATGATAATAGCCGCAGGACTTAAAGTTTACTACATTTTGGGTAGCGGAATTACCGCAGCTATTTTCTTTTTCACGGTCGGATTTGACATGCTTCGACCATATCAACAGGAGAGAATACTGGGGCTATTTGACCCACAGGCATATCCTGACGTTATGTTCCAACAGACAAGAAGTGTAACCGCAATCGGCTCCGGCAGGTTATTCGGAGTTGGGCTTTTTGAGGTTGAACATTACTATGTACCAAACAGCCACAACGATTTTATATTCTCTTTTATCGGTCAATCGCTTGGCCTTGTAGGGATGCTTATAACAATATTTTTTTTATGTTTTATCGGTATACGTCTACTGTTGCTATCATCGCGCTGTGAAAACAACAGAGATCGTTTATTACTAATCGGCGTATTTATGCTTATAATTGGTCAGGCAACAATTAATATCGCAATGAACCTTGCACTAATACCGGTTGTAGGTATTGTACTTCCATTATTCTCTGCCGGCGGTAGCTCCATGCTTAGCTGTATCTCGGCATGTGCACTTGCATCGGCAAGCCAACAAAAAAGGGTAAAAATCCCCAGTAAAGACGAACAATCATAAAAATTAAATCATCCGAGGTTAAATGACAGAATTTTTTGGCAGTAAAACATTCATTACTGTGGCAATAATCACATTTTGTTGCCTACTGCTTTGGAGTGGCGGTTCAGTAATCGCCGCATTTTTTGTTGCCTTGATAGTTGTTTTTTATATAGCTTTTCCAGGAATCTACATCTGCACCCTATGTGGTATAAAGGATCATCTTTTAGCTACCGGCATAGCTATAGGTTTTGCTTTGTTTGTATCAATCTACAGCATCTATCTTGCATCCGGCCTTTATGCGATGTTTTTTGCCCTGCCCCTTTTGCTTGGTGGTGTAGGGTTATTCACATCTATGGGTCAAGGATATAATTTTAATATATCGGTACTGCGTTTTACTGCATTACCGATTTTTATATTTTCGATAGCAATACTACCAACAGTGGCAGTGGCAATATTTAACCCATTACCACTTTGCGACATTTCGGTATATCAAGCTGCCAATCTAATGACCAGCCCACCACAATCACAAGATATTTACACACTTATAGCAGCTGCTATTGCCGAAATTTCAGGACAACCCGGCTATAACGTTATCGCATTCTACCTTCCGATTATATCATTAATACTACTATGTATTACAATATACGAGCTTGCGGACAGGCTATTAAAAAACAGCAAGCGTGCCTTGTTGGCAACCCTAATATTTCTTATTGCTTCACCATTCACCTTCCCGGGACTTGACGGTGGTGTGTTTGTGGGAAAGGAAATTCTTTTTGATGCCCAACTAAGCCTTTCACTTGCAATAACCGCATCGGTGTTGCTATGTGCCGAAAGAGCTATCTCATCAAAAAACATACTATCAGTTATACCTGCCGTTGCCGGCTTTGCTATAACATGCTTTTTTGAGCCTCAATATGCTGCAATATTACTTTTAGCAATATTTTTAATCTTTGTAATTTACCTTGTAACCGGTAGAATCAATCTAAACCTGTTTTTGATTTTTGCAATATTTGCTATTTTGTTTGCAACATTCTGCCATGACTTTTATCTAAACATATCTGTCGCCCCAGGATTGCCACAAGGGTTGCAGATAGACAGTTTATTGCGAAATAGTTTTATAGTATCACCTGTTCTTTATTACATCCTACTACCTATAGGCTTTGTTGTTGCGATCTTAGCAGCACTACTACCTATTTTTCCTGCCCTAACAAAAAGTTTTTTGCTAATAATAAAAAGGCTCAAAAGCACCGGATTTGGTACAATGAGCCTTGTTATTACTGCTGTACTATCTGCAGTTCTTGCGTTCTTGCTTAAAGATGCTTACGAACCCCTTTCTTCTTTAGCTTTGCTACTGGGTTCGATCTGCGCCGCCAAGATGTTCGCCTACAAGGCACCTATTGTAAAAACAGCTATAGTAACATCCATAGCAATAGGCACCTTTAATATCGCTCTTTTATTGATGGGCGGTATATCAGCACAGCTTCAAAGTTTTGGCTATTTCACCTATGATGTGGAGCAACAACTATTGGAGCCTAAACTATACTCTGCCCTAAGCTATATTAGAGATAACACAGCGGATGATGCTGTGATAGCAACCAACCACCCAATCGATACCACCGTTATCGGAGCACTCTCGGACAGGGAATGCAAGGTTTCAGACATCTCGGAGGTTGGTAGTTTTTTATTTGAATCAACAATGAAGAGCGAGGGGATAGATTATCTATTGCTGTACAACTATAACGGGGAAGATCTATCTCAGCTTACAACACTTTATTCTGATAGCAGCTACACCGTAGTGGGATTGTAACGTGTTAAAGCCTTATAGACAGCTCGCCACTTTGTAGCTGCTCGGTGTGTCCGTCCTGCGATCTTATTATCAGATTGCAGCTATCGTCCACCTCTATAACATGTGCATTAAATTTATCGTTTCCGCGAACAACAGTAACATCCCTCCCAACAACAATGCTGCGGTTTCGGTATTCGCTTGCGATTATTTTTTTATCATAATTACTATAAAGCGCAAAAAATTTGTTTAAAAGCACAGCGAGAAAACGGTTGTTTTCGGCGGTGTTTTCTTTATATATTGCCGCTGCAATTTCCTTTATATCCTGCGGAAACCCTTGTGGTGGCTCATACAAATTTAGTCCTATTCCTACAATTACATAGGCTTGCTCACCTGTTGAGGTTATAGCACCCTGTGCCAGTATTCCGCACACCTTCTTTTTATTAATAAAAATGTCGTTAACCCATTTAATGCCCGGCTTTTCCCTTGTAAGCTGTTCGATCGTACTACATACAGCAACAGCTGACATTGCAGTTAGCATGGTGGTATCACTACAATCCGACTTGGGTTTTAGTAAGATACTAACATACAAGCCACTTCCGGCAGGTGAAAAAAAACTTCTTCCAAGCCGACCTCGCCCATCTGTCTGTTGCGATGCGGCTATTACAAGGCCTTCACTGCTGTCAGTATGCTGTTTCATAACTATATTAGTAGAGCCTACACTATCAAACAGCATAAGCTTTATATCAAGGCTACAATCCAGATAAGCACGGATTTCTTTTTCCGATAACCTGTTATTATTCATAACCACCTTTTAAACCGATACAACAAACTTAACACTCCTAACCTATAACACAGAAGGTTAAGAGTGTTGCCGATAAAAATGCCCGTTGGTACGGATTTATTATTTATGATGAATCGGGCCGGCGTTAGCTTTTTTGGCAAGTTTAGACACGCGACGTGCTGCGGTGTTTTTGTGTAGTACACCTTTTGCGCTTGCCTTTTGAACGGTAGAAACCGCTGCTGCCAAATTAAACTCAGCACCATGCTCGATGGCTGCAACCGTTTTCTTGATTGTAGAACGTAGATTTGATTTAATTGCCTTGTTACGCTCTGTCTCCTTGCGGGTTTGAATTACACGATCCTTTTGGGACTTAATGTTTGCCATCCTCTGTTGCTCCTTTATAATCTTATTTTTAATATTTTAGAATTAGCTTTAACAGTATAGCACCATTTTACAAAAAATGCAAGCCTTTATTTGCATTTTTTTAAATATTCCTTGAACTTAATTGAGACTTAGCCACTTATAAAGCCAATTTAATGCTTATATATTATTATTAATCTTTTTAATTAGGTTTGGTATTTCTGCAACACTGGAAACAATATAGTCGGCCTCGCCCTTAAAATCGTCAGCATTACTCGCGCCGCTAAGCACACCCACAGCAACAGCGCCACCGTTTCTCGCAAATCTTATGTCGTTATAGGTATCCCCTACCATCATAACCTCCTGTGCATCAAGCGAGAATAGGTCCATAAAACGATATATCATATCCGGCTGTGGTTTTGGCTTTACAGCACCATCATCAGTTCCTATATAGTTAAATTCTTTATCTAACTTTAGCTGTTGCAGGCAGTGGACGGTAGAATCCTTTGTGTCGGCGGTGGCTACACCGGTATAAACACCCATACCCTTTAGCTCTAAAAGCAACGGTTCAAGGGCCGCTATCTCGGTATAGTTAACGTCATTGCAAAGTACATATTGTTCGAAATAAAAAACCATCTGTTTCGTAAGGTTATCACTGTCTAAAATAAAATTTTTGGTAGCCAGTCCATCACAGATATCCTTTGCTATATCCTCATACACCTTAAAGGCAAGTGCACCGTTAGGCTTAATATTTTCGCCCTCAACTCCGATTATATCTAATATATAATCGGTTAGCTCGATCGGCAACTTATTTAATCTTACTATTTCTCCCACGCTCCATACCGCCGCAGAAACCCATAAAGAGCAAAAATCAATTAACGTCCCATCCTTATCGAAAAGCACACCCTTAATCACAACAACTCCTCCATCAATCTTTTTGCATCGATAAAGGTCTTAAGTTTTGTTGCTTTACTCCCCCAATATATTGGGTTTGTATATCCTCTAAACTCATTATCTTTGTTTCTTATCTCCATCCTTGCCCAGCCGTAATCACCTTTAACATCGACATCAACCTTTACCGATTGGCCAACATCTGTTTTGGTAACATCAAGTTTTGTATAGCCTGAATTTTGAACAAGATAGATATCCATATCCTCCGCAGCATCTACTACCGCAAGTTCATAACACACTAACGATGTTATCTCATCACCCGGCAGATAGCTTTTATCCTTTGAATATATCGCTACATCAAGACTACAAAACCTAGTTACATAGGCATGTCCAGCCTTAACAGCAGTAATAATGTTGTTCGGGGTGAGGCTTTCCATATACACAAATGTTCCGGGATCCCCCACTATCGAGGGCAGCTTAGCCCCCTCATACGCCTCGCCCCATCGATTATGCGAATCAGATCCACCCAGCGCATATATCCTATGTCCGTCATCCCACAGTATATCCATAAATTTTATAGCAAGGTCGTTGGAATCTGGACCTGCATGGTAGGTTGGGTCGTTAACTATCTCTATCGTGTTAACCTTAGAAAGATTGGTATTTTCAAAAAGCCATTTCCATTTGGTCAAAAACGGATGATTTATGCTCACAATCTCACCACTATTGTGGGCATCCTCTATTATCTTATCGATATAATACTCGTCACTTTTAACCATGACATCCTCTACATACCGTGGGTCGCGCTTAACCCCAAAGATATTAAAGTGTCCTTCTTTAGCAGTAACCTCTATGCCCGGAACTATACAAACATCGGTATCCACCCAACCGGTATGCACAAGATTATGTTCGGTAGGTAGATAAAAATCTAGCTTTGACTTTTTTGCATTTTTAGTAGCTTGCAAGATAGATTCCTCACCGTCCGATAGGTTTGTATGTGTATGAAAATCACCTTTGTACCAACCTTTTTTATCGTTGTAACACCTGTTCCAGTCGTAATAATCGGTGTTAATCCTTTCAGCAACGCTGGACCAGCGGATAAATTCGCCAACATCCCCCTGTGCATCTGAATTCTCGGTAAAGTTAAGAATTACATCAAAACCTTCCGTCAGATGTTCTTGTGCTATATATTCGGTGAAGACATATAAAGTGACATACCATCTGCCGGGTGTTATGATACCAGAAACTCCCCCTACTGTGGTATCGTTAGCACAGGGGGAAAGTTTAATTTCATCATTGTTTGATATTAACTTTTTAACTCTTGTGTTGCCGTTGTTATCCTTTAGTTCTAAAAGCAGGCCGTACCTACGTAGTCTTTCAGAGGTTTTAACCGATATAACCATATCATGGTAGGATGAGGGAATCTCTATAGATTCCCTCATAACATTATCTTGATTATAGCTGTAACTAAGCTTAATTTCCATCTTTTAAATATTCTCCAGTGCCTGTTGTGCCGTCGCCTGCGCCTCGTCTAGCGCCTCCTGTGCAGATATGCCCTCAAGCTCCACCTTATCTGCCGCTATTGCAAGCGCATCGATTATCTTGCCGCCTGTAGGGTCGTACAGAGGCATAGAGCCATGCATTGCCTGTGCAAGCGGAACACCTGCGTGTGGGTTTTCCTCAACATATGCACTAAACGCCGGATCTTCCTGCACCGAGTTTCTAACCGCAATATAGCCGGTATTCATCGACCATAGCCCCTGGTTTTCAGGAGAGGTGAAGAACTTCATCATCTCGAATACGCCCTGTTTTTCCTCATCGCTAGACTTATCTAACATTACAAACTGTAGTGCATCTGCTGTAGGAGCCGATGGATTGCTGTTAAATCCTGGCTGTTCCATGGCGGCCACTATGCTAAAATCAAGGTCTGCCTGATCACCGGAGGAACCGGTGTAGCCGCCTGCAGTGCCTGCAATAACATCATCGATAGTCTTATACCAGTATTCCCAGCCCTGTCCGCCGGAGTTAACCTTCATTATCTTATCGTCATGTATCCAGCCTCTAAAACTTTCCCAAACCTCAACCCATTCCGGTGAGTTGATGGTTACAGTCGCACCATCATCACTTATAAGCTGTGCACCGTTACTTAGCGATGCATCGATAAGGTTCCAGTGCCCCCACATCGGTTCCCAGCCAACCTCATAACCATCAACCGCTGCTATATCTGCCGCTACCTGTGCTAAATCCTGCCAGGTTTTAATATCCTCTGCCTTCGCACCTACGGCCTCAAAAGCTGCCATATTGTAGTACATAACCTGTGTTGTTCCATATGCCGGCAGTGCAAATACCGCACCATCAAGCTCACCCTGTGCAAAGAATACATCAAGGTAATCATCCTTATCAAAGTCTGCATCAGCCTCGATAAAGCTGCTCATATCGGTTACAAGGCCCTTCTCGTATAGGTTTCTTGATTTATCAACATCTAAAAGCGCCATATCCGGTGCATTATTACCGGCAATACCTGCCTGTAGTTTTTCATAGGTTTCGGTGTAATCTGCCTGTGTGTTTGTAACCACGTTGTAAACATCCTGTGATGTATTAAAATCATCAACAATACCCTGTAGTACATCTGCCGCCGTTTTGCCACCGGAATACCAAAGCTCTACCTCAATAGCTCCGCTACTATCTTCGGGGCTGTCGGACTGTGCCGATGAGCCAATAGTTGCAGCATCGCCTGTACATCCTGTAAGCATCGCTGTGGCAGTAACACCCGCCAATAAAAGCGCAAGTAATCTTTTTTTCATCTCGATCTCCTAATTAATAACTTCTCTATCTTAACTAACCTTTTGTTCCTGTATCTCCACCAATTCCGCTTATAAACCACCTTTGTGTAAAGGCAAATAAGATTAGAAGTGGTAATACTATCAGCGTACTGCCGGCCATAACCAGCGTCCATTCGGTTCCGTATGCTCCACCCTCAATAAAGAAACGCCTAAGCCCTTGGGATACAAGTGCCTTTTCCGGTGTATCGGTTATTAGTGATGGCCACATATAGTTATTATAGCTTGTGATAAAGTTCATAAGCCCGAATGTAATAAAGGATGATTTTGTGATTGGATATACTATCCTCCACAGTATTCTAAAGTTGCTGGCACCATCTACCCGTGCAGCCTCTATAAGCGATATCGGCAGCTGTTTAAACGCCTGCCTTAACAGGAATATACCGAATATACTTACCATACTTGATATTATAAGCCCCTCAAAGGTATCAAGCATATTGAGCTTTGATAAAATTATGTAACTTGGTATATATGTAGCCGCCGCCGGTAGCATATAGGTTCCCATTATTAAACCAAAAAGCAGGTTTTGCCCTTTAAATCTAAGAAAAACAATTGCATATGCTATTAATGCGCCGGTAAATATCTGAAGTGCAATAATAGCTACCGACACGAACAGGCTATTCCAGACATAAAGTAAAAGAGGTGAGTTAAATATAACCTCATAGAAGTTTTGCCACTGATACTCAGTTGGAAAAAACACCTCTACGTCCATTACCTCTGCCTTTGTTTTAAGTGCGCTAAGTATCATCCATATAAACGGAAACATTGTGAATAAGCCAACCGCTAAAAGTGTGGCTACCTTGACTGTCTTTTTCATAAACATCCTAAATTGTCCTTAATCGTAATGTACAAACTTCTTTGATGCACCAAACTGCAGAACCGATATTACAGCGGTTATTAATATTAATGTGGTTGCAAGCGCTGTAGCCTGCCCCATATCAAACTCCTCAAACCCTAATTGATAGTACATATACAGTAATGTTCTTGTGCTTCCGGATGGTCCACCCTGTGTTAGTATCTGTATCTGATCGTACGCCTGTAGTGAATTTATCATCGTAATTATTACAAGAAAGAATGTTGTTGGGGATATGCAGGGAATTGTTATATATCTAAATGTCTCAAATATATTTGCACCATCTAGCCCGTTGGCCTCGTAAAGCTGTTTTGGTACCTTTTCAAGAGCCGAAAGGTAAAATATCATCGCATAACCGATACTTTTCCACACCGTAACTATAATTACCGAAAGCATAGCTGTATCAGAGCTTCGTATCCAATCAAGTCCCGGCAGGTTGAAAAAGCCAAGTATTGCATTTGCAAAACCGGTATCGGCATCATATATCCAAGACCAAACAATCGAGATTGCAACAGTAGGGGTAATCCATGGGGAAAATATTATAAACTTAAAAAAACCACTGCCAGCAAACTGCTTTTGTAACAACAAAGCAAGGAAAAGCCCTATCGCTATAGTAGGAACAAGTGTTCCTGCGGTAAACACAAAAGTGTTAATAAGTGCATCGTAAAATCTAGCATCAGAAAAAAGTGATGTGTAATTTTTAAGCCCAACAAAGTCATACTCCGGTGTCATATAGTCCCAGTTAGTAAAACTTATATATAGTGAGTTAATAACAGGATATATCCAAAAAACTAATATCGGAATTAGTGCCGGCAGAACGAACAGCAGTATTTCGGCAGATTTTTTAAATCCGATTCCGCTTAGGTTAAACGTGGTTTTAACCTTTAGCCGTTTTGCCGTTCTAACCTCGGTATTAAGTGCTTTGGTCATAGATATAATCCTTCCTTCTCGTAGTTAATATGTATAGTATGATTTGTATAATTGATGTTGCAGGAAATGATAGCCAGATACCGGTAACCCCAAATATCATTGGAAACGTGAAAATAAAAACCGGTGCAACCAACAGGCTCTCACAGTATGTTAAAAGTATTGCCTTTTTAGTCTGTAGTACAGCATACAGGTTTGAAACATTGTATTTAAACAGCCCTACAAGAGTAAATGATAATGCATAGATAATGATACCAACCTCAAAAACTGCTTCTGCCTCCGGCGATAGGCCAAACCAACCACCAAGGTTAGAGCGAAACACGATAACAACTATTGTTAATAGGCCGGAGAAGATTAAAAGTAGTATAACGGCAATTTTCTTAACCTGTGCAAGCTTATCAATCTGCCCAGCACCAACACACCTGCTTATCAGTGGCTGCACCCCATTGCTCACACCGGTAAGGATTGATTGGACCGGAAAGATAATGTAGGATATAACGGCATAGCTTGCAACAGCTGCTGCACCGCCATACTCTATACACTGTAGGTTGGTAAACATTAGCACAATGGAGGGTGAAACGGTTATCCCAAATGTAGCAAGTCCAATTTTGGCTATCCTTCTTAGTTCATCTGCTTTAAGTTTAAACCTAAAAGAATCCTCACGCAGTATAACCACAGCTCCCATAATCGCAACTATAAACTGTGAAAATACCGTAGACAGTGCCGCCCCCTGCACACCAAGTTGCAGAATAAAAATTAAAATATAGTTAACAACTATATTTACGCCGGTGCCGATAGACATAAAGACCATCGCCAAAACAGCCTTATCTTTGTTTCTAAGAATAGGAATTATTCCCGTTCCAAGAGCCTGAAAGATGTTACCAAGAATAACTATTAGGGTGTACTGAGTTGCGCCGGTGTAAACATCGCCGCTTGCACCTAAAAGTTTTAATATCCCAGTATATGTTGGCAACAAAAACAGTGTTGCGGTAAGAGATACAACAATAATCAAGGATAATGTTATATGCAAAACCTCTCTACTTCGCTTCGAATTACCTCGTCCGCTCTCGAACGATATCAGCACACTGCCGGCGGTGCCTATAGTTACACCTATTGCATTTATACTGGCTATTAGTGGCCATGATATATTTATGGCGGCAAGCCCGGTATCCCCGGTTGCATTGCCAACAAACAGGCCGTCTACAACTCCGTATAGTGCTACCATTGTAAGCGAGAGTACTGTGGGTAAACAGTTTTTAAGAATCTCCCAAACTAAAGATTTTTGCATTTTTGTTGTCCTCTCTGTATGCATTCTAACATAATATTAGCTACCTAATCATCAAATCTATGTTAAAAATATCTTAACATAAAATTTACATATTTGCCAAAAAACCGAGCCTTTGCGTAGCAATGCTACGATATGACTCGATTATCATTTTTGTACACTAAATTTACTTTGCACGTTCTGTTATATCACTCTTGAAGGTGAGTGTTGATTTTTGAAGCTCGTTTGTAAATCGTTCAAGGTCGCTTGTCATTATCTCGGCGCACAGTGCATCTACAAATGCTATCTGAGATATTCTTGATGTTATCCATCTGCTAACCTCGCTCACAGCAATAGTAGGTGTTACAAAGGTATAGTTTGCAATGTCTGCAAGCCGTGAATTCTCGTCGCTGGTAACCGCTATGGTTATGGCACCGTTATTATTTGCATTCTCAATAGATTCTATTACCGCTATAGTCTCTCCCGAGATTGAAAATGCTATTGCCACATCACGTCGGCTAAGATGTTCTGCACTTACTTTTTGATGAAAAAGGTCTGGATAATGGCGGCTTTTTATTCCAAGATGTAGTAGTTTCCCCGATAGTTCTGATGCAGCGTTGGAGGAGTTATCAGTTCCGTATACATCGATTATATTAGCTCTTTTAATAATCCTTACAACGTTGCTAAGCTTAGAAAAATCCATCTCCTGCGCCATCTTGGCAAGTATCATTATATCATCCTGAATAATATTTAGCGCAGAGCTGTTATGAGCCTTTACATTATTAAAATCCAGCTGTGGCGCCTGTGCTTTTAGCACATCTTTTTGAAACTCTTTAAAGCTTCCATAGCCTATCTTCTCCAGCATCCTTACTATGGTTGGTTGTCCAATATCGGTTGCTGCCGCCAGCTGCCGCATCGTCATATCCGGCAGCTTGTCATCATTATCCAGAATAAATGTGGCAAGCTTTTTCTGCTTCACACTCATACTTTTAAAATTAATCATTATATTTGTGCGCCACATACAGCCCCTCTTCGTAGCATTGATACGATTTTCTCTTAGAGAAGTAATTTAACCAAAATTTTAACATATCTTCACAATCGCTTTTGTTCAGACAGTTTTACAAAGGTTTAACATCATTGTTAACTTATTCTTACAAAGCCCAAGTTAATAACCCTTATGTTTCTTTAGGGTTTTTCATGGTAAGTGATATTCTTCCTTTTGCGCTGTCAACGTCCATTACCCAGACTGTAACAATATCGCCTACCGCAAGCACCTCTGCCGGATGTTTAATAAAACGATTTGTAATCCTGCTTAAATGTACAAGACCATCTTGATGAACACCAATATCTACAAAAGCCCCAAAATCCACAACATTACGAACCGTTCCCTGAAGCTCCATGCCTTTAACCAGGTCTTTCATATCCAGCACATCACTTCTAAGCATGGGTGGTGGTAGGCTGTCACGTATATCACGTCCCGGTTTTAACAATTCATTTAGCATGTCAACTAATGTCGGTTTACCGATATTAAGTTTTTCGGATAGGTTATCAAGACCCAACTCTCTTGCCTTTGCATCAAGTTTTGCTATCTCGGCACTTCCTATATCTTGTAGCTTATATCCACAAAGTGACAGAAGATCCTTAGCAGCACCATAACTTTCGGGGTGAACCGCCGTTTTATCAAGTGGATTTTCACCGTCGGCAAGCCGAAGGAATCCCGCACACTGCAGGTATGCTTTAGGTCCAAGTTTTGGAACCTTTAGCAGTTCCTTTCTGCTACGAAACGCACCTTGTTCCTCACGCCTTTTAACTATGTTTTTTGCCGTAACCGCACCGAGGCCCGCAACCCGCTCAAGCAGTGGTGCCGATGCTGTATTAAGCTCTACTCCTACTGTATTTACACAGTATTCAACCACGCCGTTAAGTTCCGCTGCTAACATCTGTGGCGGCATGTCGTGTTGATACTGCCCCACGCCTACCGCTTTGGGATCTATCTTTACAAGCTCTGCCAGTGGGTCTTGAAGCCTTCTTGCAATAGACACAGCACTTCTCAGGTTAACATCAAACTGTGGAAACTCCTGTGCGGCTAATTCGGATGCCGAATATACACTTGCACCGGCCTCGTTCACAACCATGTATTCAAGTGCTATATCTTCGTCAGCAAGCTGTTGTAAAATTTGTGCTGCAAAAATCTCTGTTTCACGACCTGCGGTACCGTTTCCTATAGCAAGTATCTGAACAGAGTGTTTTTTTATAAGCATCTTTATAGTTTTCTCTGCCTCAGCTACCCTCTTAAACTGCTCAACCGGATACACTACCGCAGTATCCAGCACAAGGCCTGTTTCATCCACTACCGCAACCTTACAGCCCATACGGTAGCCGGGGTCTAGCCCCATGGCAACCTTACCACGCACCGGGGGTTGCAGTAAAAGCTGTTTTAGGTTTTGCCCAAAAACTTTTATCGCACCCTGTGAGGCATTTTCGGTTAGATCACTTCGCAACTCACGCTCTATCGATGGGTGTATTAGCCTTGTATAGCTATCCTGTGCCGCTAAAATCACCTGTTCGGTACTTCGGCAATTCTTGCGCTTGGCATATCGCTCGGTAACAAGATAAGCCGCCTCATCCGAGTCCACCTCTACTGCCACCTTTAAAAAGCCTTCCTTTTCACCACGATTAAGGGCAAGCAACCTATGACCTGCAACCTTTTTCACCGGTTCAGTATAGCTGTAGTATGTACTATAAACACTATCCTCCTCCTTGGCTGCTTTTCCTGTTAGCTGGGCGGTGCGTCGATAGTAATCCCTTAGCACATTACGTGTCTGTGCATCGTCCGAGAAACTTTCGGCTAATATGTCACGTGCTCCGGCAACAGCCGCCTCTGCATCGGCAACCTCTTTTTCTTCATTAATATAATCAAGTGCAAGCACAAACGGATCATCGGTGCTGTTTTGCTCCATTATGGCTAGTGCAAGTGGTTCAAGACCTCTAGCCTTTGCAACACTGGCCCTTGTTTTCCTTTTTTGTTTGTAGGGGCGATAGATATCCTCTACCGCGGCAAGGGTTAATGCCTTTTCTAGCGCCGCCGCTATATCATCGTTCATCTTGCCTTGCTCGGTTATTGAGTTTGTAACCTCGTCCTTTCTTGCCTGTAGATTACGCAGATATGTTAACCGCTCATCAAGCCGGCGTAGTATCTGGTCGTCCATAGAACCGGTAACCTCCTTACGGTACCTTGCTATAAACGGTATTGTATTGCCCTCATCAATAAGGGCGACAGTGTCCTGTACAATCTTTTCGCTTAGCTTAAACTCGCCAGCTAATACCTCTATAATATTCATGCTTATCCTTTCGAAATTCAATACAACTACAAGTATATATTAAATATTTTAAAATTTCAACATCTATGGCACGAAAGATTTATGTAAGAATTTGCAAACTAATTTGTAATTTTATCGTATGATAATTCTTGTAAACAGCGACCGTTATTTTGTTAAAATCAGATCAGGAGCCAACCGACGAGAGGATGCAAGAATGCCAAGGAAAAGAATTGCCGTAATTTTTGGTGGTCGCAGTACCGAGTACAGTGTATCGTTACAATCTGCCACTGCAGTACTAAAAAATTTAGACAGCCAGCATTATGATATTTTACCTATAGGAATTACACAGCAGGGGGATTGGTACCGTTACAAGGGCGAATACGATAATATTTCTTCCGATTGCTGGGCGGAGGACAGCGAGAATCTAACCCTTATAGTTATTTCACAAAGCTATAGTGCACCCTGCATATTAGAACTTATAGGGGATAGCTATCGTACACTCTACATCGACCTTGCATTTCCGGTGTTGCACGGAAAGAACGGGGAGGATGGCAC
>CAYJKW010000010.1:0-50720 GCA_964370765.1 uncultured Oscillospiraceae bacterium | reverse complement strand
GTAACGGCCTCAAACCCCAATAAAACCACGGTTAATATTAGCCATACTATAGCTTCCAACGTCATACTCCTTATATCTCCAATCTAATCATAACATAATCATAAGGTGGAACATTAATATGTTTATCCTTATATTCTAAACTTTTTAGCTTTGAGCTGCGGTTAATTAGTACCAACATCTCCTCCTTTTCGTCGAACCTACGATAGGCAACAAAACCAAGCGATGCCGCTAGCTGCTCCATGCCACCAAAACGGAATAGATCAAAATCCTTTCGCAGCTTTGATAGGGACTTTATCTCCTCCTTTAGCATGCAGTCGGTTTCTTCCCAGTCGTAGTATCCACGGTTAAAGGGGTCTTTATAACCCTGCATATAAACCTCGTCACCATAGTAGACGCTTGGCACACCGGGTAGTGTAAACAGCATTGCATAGGCAAGCCTTAGCAACCTTTTACCGTAGGCAAGTCGCTCGCCGGTTATGTACCTGCCACTTTGCCAAAAACGGTCGTGGTCGCCAAGCTCATCGCCGGCTATCTCGGTTAGTGCCCTTACGGTATCGTGGTTTGATAAAAAGTTCATGGCACAGGCAAGTGCCGGTGCAGGATAGTTTTCTACTATCTGCATTATACGCTCCATCGGGGAGGCGGCATTACCGGTTTTAATAAACTCTATAACCGCATCTTTAAACGGGTAGTTCATAACGCTATCGAGATAGTCGCCCTGTAGGTATTTTCGGCGAACATCGTATGCCTCTTTTAATACCGCATCATCCCAAACTTCGCCCAGTAGATAGCATTCGGCACCTCTCGATTTTATTGCCTTGCGGATATCGTAGATAAAATCGTCCGGCAGTTCGTCCGCTACATCGAGTCTAAAGCCCGATGCACCAAGCGATAACCAATAATCTATAACACCACCCTTACCACAGATAAAATCACGGTAGTATGGGTTTGATTCGTTTACCTCGGGTAGGGTTGCAAAACCCCACCAGCACCGATACCCAAACGGATACTCGGGCGAGAATATGTACCAGCTACGATAGGGGCTATCAATGCTGTGAAATGCGCCGTGCTTACCATAGCGTGCGTTACGGTCAAAATAAACACTATCATCACCGGTGTGGCTAAACACACCGTCCAATATTATCTTTATACCCTGTTTTTTTGCCTCGGCGCACAGCTCGCTAAACTCCTCGTTTGTGCCAAGCATTGGGTCGGCTTTCATGTAGTCCGCTGTGTTGTAGCGGTGGTTAGAGTGTGCCTCAAATATCGGGTTTAGATAGATACAGCTAATTCCCAGATCTGCAAGGTAGGGGAGTTTTTGCTTTATCCCCTCAAAGTCACCGCCGTAATAGTCTTGGTTAAGATGCCCCTCCGGCAGCTCGTTAGCCCAGAAATACGGCTCACCATCCTTGTTAGGGCGCAGTATTCTATCGGGGTAGGTTGATGCCTTATCCGGCTTTGCATCGTTAAAGCGATCGGGGAATATCTGGTAGATAACACTACCGGGCAACCATTGCGGGATATCAAAATCCTTTTTATAGACAAACAGGCGGTATGCTACCCCTGTATCCTGTGTGATATATCCCTTGCCGCCCGCACCCCTATAAATCTTCTGCCAGTCTTTATATAGATCGAACCAGTAGAAGTAAAGGCCTATTTTATCCGCTACAATCTCGACGGTAAACAGCTGTACATCACTTTTTGATTTTGCGGATTGTTTTTTGGGTTTCATTATATGCTCTACGGCATTTTCGCCGTCATAGGCGATAATAAGCCTTGGGGCATCTACGCCCATATCTTTTGGAATGTGCAGGGTAAGTGTTACCTTACTGTCAACTGTAACAGCGCCGAACGGAGTTTTATACTCTTTGTCCATGCTGCAAAAAATCGGATAGTCCATAGCACCTCCTTATTAAATTAGTATATAGGCGGCCTTAAAATTAAAGCCGCCATAATGTTATAAATACAAGATTATCTGCTAACCGGCTTCATATTCCAGATATCCCGTGCGTAATCCTGCACTGCACGATCGGCAGAGAAGATACCGGCGTTTGCAATGTTCATCAGGCTCATCCTGTTAAACATATCTTTATTGGAATAGATGCGGCTTACATCGGCCTGTGCACGACGATAGTCGGCAAAATCGGCCATAACCATATAGCTATCGTGGTAGCGTAGGTTATCTACAAGGTCGTTAAAGCTGTTGCCATTTATGCCACGCTCCATAAACTTTAGCACCTCGGTGGCTATTGGATCACTGTCGATATAGGGTGCGGGGTGGTAACCTACCCTTGCAAGCTGCTGTGCCTCCGGTGTAAGCATACCAAACTGAATAAAGTTATCATCGCCCACCGCCTCGGCTATCTCTACATTAGCGCCGTCCAGTGTACCTAATGTTATTGCACCGGATAGCATAAACTTCATGTTACCGGTACCGGATGCCTCGGTTCCGGCCAGCGAGATCTGCTCGCTTATCTCGGATGCAGGCATTAGACGCTCACTTGTGGTTACGTTGTAGTCCTCAAGGTAGACAATCTTGATTAGGTCCCTTACCTGTGGGTCAGCCTCAAGCATCTTTTGGATATTGCAGATAAATCGAATAATCTGCTTTGCAAGATAGTAGCCCGGCGCAGCCTTAGCACCAAATATATAGGTTTTTGGTACAAAATCCTTAACTCTACCATTCTTGATGTCAAGATACTGTGCAACTATATTGATGGCGTTTAGATGCTGGCGCTTATATTCGTGTAGCCTTTTAACCTGGCAGTCGATAATAGCTTTAGGGTCGATAGTGATATCATAGATATCGCTAATATGTTTTGCGAACTGCTCCTTGTTGGCAAGCTTAACGGCGCCAAGTTTATCAAGCACCGATTTATCATCTGCAAAGCGCTCCAGCTTTTTAAGGGCATCGGCATTGCGTGTAAAGTCATCACCTATAGTTTCTTGTAGCAGGCCGGTTAAGCCCTTGTTGCTCTGCATTAACCAGCGACGGTAGGCGATACCGTTTGTTACATTTTTAAACTTTTCGGGGTATAGGGTGTAGTAATCCCTAAACACACTCTCTTTAACTATGTTGGAGTGTAGCTTAGAAACACCGTTGATAGAATGTGCCACATAACAGCAAACATTAGCCATGCGAATCCAGCCGTTAGAGATAATGGCCATGTATTCAACCTTGCCGTGATCGTTGGGGAATGCTTCACGAAGAACCATTCTAAGCCTATGGTCAAGCTCACAGACAACCTGATATATCCTAGGCAGTACGTTGCGGAACATATCCTCGTTCCATTGTTCAAGTGCCTCCGGTAGGACGGTGTGGTTTGTATAGGCAAAGGTGCGTTTACATATATTAAATGCGGCATCCCAGTCGTAACCACAATCATCCAATAGTAGGCGCAGTAACTCCGGTATGGCTACGGTTGGATGGGTGTCGTTAATATGGATAGCTACCTTATCCGGTAGAATATCCATCGAGCCGTACTGCTCCAGATGGCGATTAACGATATCGCTTACCGATGCAGCCGAGAAGAAATATTGCTGTTGTAGGCGCAATATCTTACCATCAATATGGTTATCGTTAGGGTAAAGCACCTTTGAGATAAGCTCGGCGGTATGGTTTTGGCGTAGGGCATTTGTATAGTCACCGCTGTTAAAGCTATCCATATCAAATGTTGGAGCCTTTGCCGCCCAAAGGCGCAGCTGGCTAACGCCATCACTGTTGTAGCCGCTTACATACATATCGCTTGGTACTGCAAGTACCGGCGTATAGTTTTTGTGCTTAATCTCGTGGTAGCTGCCATGCCAACTTTCCTGTAGCTCGCCAAAGAAACGAATCTCCTTTGCCTGCTCGGGGTGGGAGCGTAGCCATACTGTACCACCGGGAAGCCAGTTGTCCGTCTCCTCCCTTTGCCAACCGTCCACTATCTTTTGTTTGAATATTCCGTATTCGTAAAGAATGGAATAACCGGTAGCCGGTAGCTGTTCGGTTGCAAGTGCATCAAGGTAGCAGGCGGCAAGCCTACCAAGGCCACCGTTACCAAGCCCTGCATCAGGCTCACACTCGTAGATGTTTTCGAGGTTAAGACCGTGTTTTTCCATTATCTCGGCCGCGATGTTTTCCATCTCCAAACTGTAAAGACTTGTCTTTAGGCTACGACCCATTAAAAATTCCATCGAAAGGTAGTAGACCTGTTTTTTGTTTTCTCCGTAGGTTTTTGCTAAAAAGTTTTTATGTCGGTTACTCATAATCTGACGGCATATACCGGCAAGCGCACGATATATTGTTTCCTGTGATGCATTTTCAGGGGTCGACGAAAAATCTCTTTGAAGAATTTCGGTTAGCATCTTGTCAAATTGAGCAGCTGTGTAGTGTTCTTTCACAATAGCCTCTTTCTTAATTTAGGTTCTATTACATCCATTATATTAGATAATTGTGTATAATTCAATACAGGTTTTTAATTTTTTGGTAAAATTACTTTTAAAAAACAGGTTGATTTTTCTAAAAACTTTGGTTATAATTGTTAAAAGAGATGAATTTTATTTACACATACAGGAGATTGACTATGTCCATGTCGAAGGTTCGCCTTGATATTTGTGGGGGCGATTATGTTGTTTCTACAAACGATGACGAGGCATATCTTATTGAGCTTGCGGCCAAACTTGATGCTGCAATGCAGGAGATAATGGTTGCATCACCCTCCGCTTCGATTACAACTGCCGCTGTATTAACAGCGTTAAGCTATCTTGACGAACTACAAAAAAGCCAGATTACCACCGAGAATATGCGTGCCCAGATAAAGGATTACCTTGAGGATGCCGCACGTAGCAAGATGGAGTTGGAGGACGTTAAAAGGGAGCTAAATCGTACAAAGCGTGAGCTTTCCGGAGCAAAAAAGGAAAACGGATATTTTTGAGTAGGCTAAAGCACAATAGAACACCCGAGATTGCGGCTCCGGCCGGTGATATCTCGATGCTTACCGCTGCGGTTCGTTGCGGCGCAGATGCAATTTATCTTGGCCTAAAACAGTTTAGCGCAAGGGCGTTTGCTGATAATTTTACATCACAAGAACTGCACCATACCGTGGGCTATTGCCATGCACGGGGGGTGCGTGTTTTTGTTGCATTAAATACACTTTTATATAATAACGAACTACCACAGCTGGTAGATGCTATTAAAGATATTGCCGCTGCAGGGGCGGATGCCATTATCGTACAGGATATGGCAGTAATGCGGATTGTAAAGAATATCTGCCCAACCCTTGCGGTACATGCATCGACACAGTGTAGTGCATTAACCGCCGGCGCTGTTAAGTTTTTAGGCAATAACGGCTTTAAAAGGGTTGTTATCGGACGGGAGTCCGGAATTAGCGACATTGCCGATGCAGTAAAAACAGGGGTAGAACTTGAGGTTTTTGTACATGGGGCGCTTTGCTATTGTGTATCGGGAAGCTGTTACATGAGTGCCTTTTTAGGTGGACGCAGTGCTAACCGTGGCCGCTGTGCAAGCCCATGTCGCCTGCCATACTCGGTACAGGGTAGGGCAGGTAGGTCACTACTCTCGTTACGTGACCTTTGCAACCTTGATCTACTGCCCGAGCTTCACGATGCCGGAGTTGCATCGGTAAAGATAGAGGGCAGGATGAGAACGCCGGAATATGTTGCGGCGGCGGTTGATGCCGCCTATAAGGGCAGAGAGGGTGAGCTGTTTGATCGTGACATGTTGATGACGGCGTTTAGCCATGGCGGCTTTACAAATGGATATTATTACGGCTACCCCGATAAGGAAATTTTTGGGGCAAGAACCGATAAGGATGCAAAGCTTACTAAGGCGATACTACCAACTCTACGTGCATTATACCGTAGTGAACGGCAGTCGGTAGGGGTGGACTTAAAGCTTAAACTAACGCATAACACACTAACTATTGAGATTAGCTGTGATGATATGGCGGTAAAGGAGACGGTGGGTGTTACCACCGAGTATACCGAGCGCCCACAAGAACAGGCGGTAACAAAGGCGCTGTGCAAGCTGGGCGGCACACCGTTTTATTGCAAAAATGTAACGGTTGAGCTAGCAGAAAATGTATACCTGCCCTCCGGCGAGGTTGCGACGCTTAGGCGTGAGCTTGCGCTACGATTGTTAGAGCGCAAGGAGATAGTGCAACCCCACCGGATAAACGAATATCTGCTACCGGCAGCTGTAGTGCGTAGCAGAAAAGATGAAAAAAAGATAAGGGTTCGCATAGCGGATGTAGAACAGCTTAGTATGCTAAGCGATGATGTTTTCGAGCATATTGAGCAGATAGTAATTCCGGCAGAGCATGCCCCGAAACTTGCCCCGAAGTTTGTAACTAGGGCGATTTTAGAGTATGCAAGGGGGGATAGCGATGATAACCTTTGCAGGCTTTATAAAGAGGCCACAGGGCTTGGTTTTAAAAAGCATATGGTAGATAATCCATCGCACTTTATGTTGGGGGATAACGCCCACGGTGGATTTGCACTTAACATTACCAACCGAATATCGGCCGAGTTTTATCTATCACAGGGGTTAAGTGATATTATACTTTCGGTAGAACTGCCGGCGGCAGACACAAAGGGGATAGATGGTGTAACCGGTGTTATCGGCTATGGGCACCTACCGCTTATGCTATCGGCCGCACTGCCAGACGGCGATATAGATAGCGGCATTATTGATAGAAAATCAAGACGTTTGTCAACCACAAGACGCAACAATTTTATAGAGATACATAATGCAGTACCGCTATATGTAGGCGATAGGCAACAGGAATTTTTTGTGGATTTCTTTATGCTATACTTTACCGAGGAAACACCGCAAAGGGTAGCACAGGTTATTGATATGTTTAGGGGCGGAATGCCCTATGATTCAGAGTTTACAAGGGGGCTTTACTATTGAGCAAGCATGTTTACAACAGTGCCGGATACGACGAAACCACCGCCATTGCGGCAGAGTTTGCAAAGGAGTTAAAGGGGGGCGAACTTATACTGCTTGAGGGGGATTTGGGCGCCGGTAAGACCGCGTTTTGTAGTGGAATGTTTAGTGGGCTTGACTGTGAGGGAAGCTGTAGCTCCCCGACATTTTCGATTGTAAATATATATGAGGGACGGTTAAGGTTTGCACATCTTGACCTATACAGGATAACCGAGCGTGAGCTGGAGCAGACCGGAATATATGAGCTGTTAGACGGTGGTGCGGTTGTTGCGGTGGAGTGGGCATCAAATGCACCGGTGCTTTTAGACGAGGCAGACTATACCGTAGATATCAATACTACCGGCGAGCAGACAAGAGAGATAATTATTACGGATATAAAAAGATGATAGTATTTGCACTGGATAGCAGTACCGCCTCCGCCTCTGTTGCGGTGGTGAAGGATGGTGAAACGCTATTTTTACAGACAACTGATTTTGGAACAACGCATAGCGAAAACCTAATGCCACTTTGTGACAAGGCGTTTAAACAGGCGGGGATTACACCTTGGGAGGTGGATCTTTATGCGGTATGTAACGGCCCGGGTAGCTATACAGGGCTGCGTATCGGTGTATCGGTAATAAAGGGGTTAGCCCTTGCCACCGGCCGCCCAACACAGCCGGTAAGCACACTAAAGACACTTGCCCTTGCACAGCCGCATGGCAATGTAGTTGCATTGTTAAATGCACGTAGGGGCAACTATTTTTGTGCCGCCTATCGGATAGATTGTGATGTTGTGAGTGAGGTTGTAGCGCCGGGCTTTGCACACGGTGATGAAATTAATAGCTTTTTTGGTGGCGAGGATATAATCCTGACCGGTGATGGTGCTATAATGTTTTACGAATCCGCATCGCCGGAGCTAAAGGCAGGCCTAACCGTATCACGGTGCAATATGCCACAGGCCAATGTAGCGGCAAAGATTGCTGTTGAGGAATATAATAAAACCGGTGGAGTTACTGCGCAACAGCTACTGCCGACATATATAAGAGAAGTACATATAGGGTAGTAATTAACTATCAGTTTGACGTGTTAAAAAACGCCTTTCGTATTTTAGCCTTGCATAGCTTAATATTCTGCCTACAAATATGGCATCATATACACCGCCTACCGCACCGACTATCGGCAATCCCTGTACAAATTTCATGTATAATAGCTCGTGTGATAGTACATCGGCAACTATCGCTATCTGTTTTTGCGGATCATAATCGTCCGGTATCGTACCGGTATTAATAAACCCATTTAGCGCAACATCCCCCTGAAACGCATCGTCCCCATGGCAGAGTGATGCCTTGATGATGTTTAGGATAAAATATTGCTCCCGGTCACCTTCGTACTCAAATCCGTATTGCAGTGCAATCTCGTAGATGCCCTTTAGCACAACACCGATGAATATCGGGATATCGGGTAGTCCGATACCAAGCAGACCAAGCCCTACCCCCTTAACACCGGATATAAGTACATTCTTTTGCGAAGACTTTGTTGCCTCACGCTCAAATGCCTTTGCTCTTTTTTTGTCCTGTTTTAATGAATATGCATATGCGTTAACCTTGTATTTAAGCTCTATTTCCTGTTTGTTATAGCTTTTTTCTATTACTACGACACCCTTTTCAAATATCGCCGAAAATGATTTTGCAAAGGTAGCTGTAAGGGTGTTTTGCAGGCCGGCGGGAACCTTGTCGGCCAGAAAGTTAACAAGGCGGGACGGCTTTTTATCGGCACAGCCTTTTAAAAATTTTGCTTCCTGCTTGTATAAAGTTTCCCATTGTTTATAGATATTTTTATCCACGGTATAGCTCCTTTTTTGCTGTTATTCCTCAAACGGCTTTGATACCGACTCTAATCTACATTCCCTACCATCGGAATCTGATTTACGGCAGATTATTCGATACCCACAATAGTCACAGGGCCCGTTTGCCATCTCAACCGGCCTTGCATCAAACTCACCCCTAGACATATCGGTAGCAATCTCGAACAACAGCTCATCAATATGGCGTTTAATTCGATCGGCCTTCTGCATGTCAAACAGGCGGTTTTCCTGACCGTTTGCAAGGCTACCGTCCGGCTTTGTTTTTAGCGACGTATGCTGTAGGCAGATTGCCTTTAAAAGTTTATCCTCCTTAAGGGCTGCACCGTCGTACCGGTATTTTATGCCGCCATCCTCCTGCCGTGGGCGGTTGTGAAGGTAGAAAGTGCCGGATGGTATCTCGCCCTTTTCGGCGGCGTAAAACAGATACAGGAATAGCTGAATATCAATACCTGTCTGGACATCCTTTAGCGAAAAGGTTTTGTTGCCGGTTTTATAATCGACCACCCTTATATATCGCTCACCGTCTATTGTACAGCTATCTATTCTATCTACCTTGCCGCGCAGTGTAAGCTTTAGTCCGTCCGGTGTGGTTATGCTGTGGCTTAGATCCTGCTCAAGACGTTGCGGCCTAAAGGCGCTATCCCCTTGCTCCTGCCTTAGGAACAGCAGTAGCTGTGCCGCTGAGCGCTCAAGCCGCTCGATTAAAAATTGCTGGCTTACCGATACCCTATCGCCAAAAAGCTTGTCAACACATTCGCTGGTGTATTGGCGGCACAGGGTAAACAGCTTTTCATCGCTTAGCGTTGTAAGCTCGGTATGCTCGCCCATTAGGCGCTCCATAATATAATGGATAAGTGTTCCGGCAATATCGGCCGAAAGCTCTAAGCGCCTTATCGGCTCCACCTTTAGGATATGTTGCATAAAAAAGCTAAACGCACATCTGCGGTAGGATGATACCCTGCCGGCCGATAGGGATAGATTCTTTATAAGCTGTGCGGTTAGCTGTTCGTCCTGTAGATTAAAGCAGGGTGGGTTTGCTGCATCGGACATCGCCGATATAAGGCGTGCATCGCCGTTAAGCCTAAGGGCATCTTTTATCATCTCGATATCAGAATGGTCCGAAAACATCTGTTTTGAAAGAACCACCGCCGCCGCATCGGCTGTGGCTAGCTGCTCGAATCTACCGGGTAGGTGAGGTTTTGCTATACCCGATATAGGTAGTAGTGCGGTAGATAACTTTGCGCCGTTTTCGGTTATATAGCTTATATGTAGGTTTTCGCTTGGGGTTGTTACCGCCCTGTAAAGATAAAGATCCTCAAGCATTACACGGTTTATAAACAGGCCCGGTAGTAAAAGTTCCTGCTGTGCAAGAAGCTCCCTATCGCTGTGGTCTAACAGGCCGGAGGCACCTACCTCGGCCGGAAAAACCTCGCTGTTTACCCCCATTATGTATAGGGATTTTATCTCATCGCCCACTATTCTATCGGGCTGATAAACCGTTACACAATCTATCACCCTTGGTAGGCTGTGTAGCTTTGTGTTTTGCAATAGTATATTGTATAGGTGTTGTAGCTCCTCCGGCTTTAGGGTGCCGTCGGGGTCAAGGCTGTAAAGCTGATCTAGTATGTCTATTATAAGATTATATCGCCGTAGCTGTTCATCACCCTGTATATTATCGGACACCTTAAGATTGCAGATAACATCGTAGATGATAACAGCAAGTGGTTTGTCGGAACTATAAAGTGGTGCTAAAAAGCCCATTAATTTTTTGCGTACCGGCTCACCCGCGCACCAGCTGCGCCCCGCTAACTCATCCTCCTGTGGGATAGTTACACCGCCTCGCCAGTCGGCGGCTGTCGGATTAAAGCGCAGTACCCAGTCCTGTAACGAGGCTAGCTCGTCCTGTTCAAGGCCACAAAGTCCTGTAGCGATAAGTGATAGTATATCGTCGCTGTTTAGTTGGCCTTTTAGCGATAAAAGCGCCGATACCACACCGGCGGGCGCACAGAATTTAAGCTCCCCCTCTAAATCCAGATAGACAGGAATCGAAAAAAGCTCTAAGCTACGCATAAGTTCGCTGTAATAATCATCGGTGTTACGCATTACTATCGCTATATCTTTATATGCCCTGCCAGCCATTACCTCGGCATGAATTGCCGCTGCAACGGCAAATGCCTCCTCGGCACGGTTTGGGTAGGGGGTTAGCGTTATATCATCTATCTGTGGGGGAAGCTCAACCTCCTCGCCGGATAGCATCATGTTTAGTAGCTCTAAACCGCCATCATTTCGATAGTTTTCGTAAAGTACAATATCGGGTGACGCTATCGGGGCACCCTGTTTTGTTGCAAGCCTTTTAAGCCTTGATGCGGTAAGCCGTACCGTATCAAAAAAATCATCGCAGGACTGTGTAGATGGGGCGCAAAGGCCTACAGTTACCCGCCTATCTATTGCAAGTAGACTGCCTATTATCTCATACTCGGGGTAGGTAAAACCGTCAAAGCCATCTATAAAAAAGGCGGTATCCTTTAAAAAATCGGGATGCCGAACTATCTTGTGTGCGGCTGATAGTAACAAATCCTGTGGCTCTTTACGGCCGGATAGTAGGCTGTTATAGGCCGAGTAGATAAGTGCAATATCCCGTAGTTTTTCGCTTTTGGCAAGGTCGATAAGCTGCTGTGGTGTACAGCACATCTTAAGCTCTTTAATGATATCGGCGCATAGGCTATAAAAGCCGATACTATGGCTATCGCTTGTATAGTATGTAAGTTGACCTTTTAGGGATAGTATAGCCCTCCGGCAAAGCGCAACACGATAGGCATCCCCTACAAGGGGGGATGCACCGCCGTAATGCTCAAACACCATGCGTGCAATACGACCAAAATCCGCTACCGTAATGTGGTGGCAAAGGCTATCACCAAACTTTTTAAGGGAGGATAGCTCGGTAGTGGATGTAAACTGCTCGGCAACTATCAGCACCGAGTGTTTACCGGCCTGTGCACGTTGTTTTATCAACATTTCTATCTGCTGTGTCTTGCCGCTGCCGGCACGGCCGAATATAAGTGATAGCATAGGTCAATCCTTAAAAATTGTCTCGATAATTTCCAGCGATTTAAAGCGGATATCATATTCGCTCTCGATTAGGTCAAGTTGATCCTCGTTAAACATCTCCTCGACCGTTGTTTCGCCCTGTGACGATGGGATGCATAGCGGTGGAAACAGTACACACCACCAGTTTTCACCCTCGGCCTCGCCTATCTCGATGCGAACTGCATCATAGTAGCCGGCGGGCATCGTAAAATCCTCGTATGCTGTTGTATTAAAGAACATGTTAGTTGTATAAACATTAACCGTATCATCAAAGCCGTGTTCGGCTAATGTCTGCTGTGCGATACTCTCGATTAGGGGGATATGGCTGTTTGCGGTAAGTATGGCTTGCTCACTGCTGTGGCTGGTTGTAAAAAGGTCACCGGTACCCTCAAGCAGTGCATCACGTACCGCAAGCTTTACTGCCTGATCACCCTCGCTGTCGGAGTTTGCGAGAATATGAAGTCGTAGGGTTTGATCCTCTATCTGCTGTGCCGTTGTATAGAAATTAAAAAAATCGGCCGATAGCAGTGTAAGTACAAAAGAAACTATTACCATAATATCTAACTTGGTCATAACGAAACATCCTTTCCTATCTTGCTGTTGATAGGATGATTGCCCCTTTATGTGTTATATATACCTTTATTCTATCCTAAAATCTCGACACCATCTGCGCAAGGTTTTAAAAGATAACAGGGACGAAAGATGTTATCGGCCGCATTTTTTGCGGTTTTTTCATCCTTAAACAGGCCGTATACAGCGGCACCGCTACCGGTCATCATTGCCTTAGCTGCGCCAAGGGAATAGAACTCGTCTTTAATGGCTGCAAGATTTAGTACCGATGAATATTCAAGGTCGTTTTTCATTGCATCAAAAAAACTATCGGTTCCAAGCCGATTAATCGCATCGGATGTATCGGCCTTATCGTCGGTGAGCATCTCGTCATACCGCCTATATGCCTCGGCTGTGGATACCGACTCTCCCCCCATTACCGCTACAAAAAAGTAGGGTAGGGGCTTGTTAATAACCTCTATATCGCCACCGGTACCGCCCACACGGCATAGACCACCGGTTAAGCATACCGGCAGGTCGCTGCCCACCATAAGCCCAAGGCTTATCATAGTATCGGCAGATAGCTTTGTATTATATAATAAATCCAGCCCTTTTAGTACTGCGGCGGCATCGGCCGAGCCGCCACCCATGCCGGCACCTATTGGCACCGTTTTATCTATTGCAATGGTTACGCCACCATTAATTTTTGTATAGTCAAAAAACACCTGCGCCATACGGTAGGCGGTGTTTTTGGCATCGGTTGGCACCGATTTAACGTTACAGCTTAGAGTTATATCCGTTGCTTTAGTAAGTGTTACCGTCTCGTACAGGTTTACCGAGCAGCAAAGCATATCAAGGGTATGTAGCTTGCCGGACAAACCGGTTATCTGTAGTGTTAGGTTTAACTTTGCAGCCGCCTTTACCGTAATACTATGCATTAAATACCCCCATAGTTTTAATGTCTATCGCCTTTACCGGACACATTTCGTGGCAGCAGTAGCAGCGAATACAACTTTTTTTATTTATATAGGCCTTTTTGTTATTAATATCTATAATGTCCTTTGGACAGATCTCGGCACATTTGCTGCAACCAACACAGCCTTTGCGATTTACAACCGGACGTGGTGTTATAAGCTCGGCCACATATGGCATAATAAAACGCAGCGGCTTTGGTAGGCGGTTTGCGAATATTATAGATTTTTGTGTGGATGGCTTTTTAAAATCCTTTATCGGATTAAATTTATCGGGGTATTGTAGCATGTCGTTACTAAAAACACCACATAGCCCCCTGTTTTTAGCCGATACAAGGTAGGGGACATCATCAGGGTTTACCGCTATATATTTAGCACAGACAATATCTACATTGTAGATGTTCTCGCCGGCGATAATACTGCCAATCGGACGTGGGTCGCCGCCGGATGGGCCGTCCCCCTCCATCCCTACTACTGCGTCCACTATTGTAATATCGGGCCTTATTAGCTCGCACAGGTCACAGATCATCTCGCCGAACATCTGTCTATCGGGAAAGCGCATATGCAGCTCGGCTTTTTTTAGGCCGGGTATTACGCCAAAAAGATTTTTAACGCCACAGGTAAGGGACATCATTGCGTGGGTTTTAAGTTTTGGCATATTAATAATAAAATCGGCATTGTTAATGGGGTTTGTTACAATAAATTCCTTACAGCGGATACCCTCTACCCTGCGTGTACTGCTTTCGTAATCCCCACCATAGCGCACACCCTGCCGCTCACATACATCCTGTAGGCCCGAAATCTTGTAGATTGAATTCATCACCTGCTCGTTGTATATGCCGCCGGCAGAATCTATAACGGTAATATCCTTTACCCCCCTTGCCTTTAGTGCAATAATAACCGCCTCTACAACGGTAGGGTGGGTGGTTACCGCCGCATCAGGTCCGTGCTTTGCAACAAGATTGGGTTTAATTGCAACCTTTGTATCGGGGTTTAGGCGCTTTGTTGCCGGTAAGGCAGAAAAGATTTTTTCGGTGATTGCTTGTATATTATCTAGGTCGTAGCTTTTGGCATTCTCGATTATTACCTTGTCAAAACGCATTAATATTCCTTCTTTTGCAGTATCTCATCATATAGTTTTAGATAGCTGTCGTAGCGGCTTTTATGTATTAACCCATTATCGACAGCATCCCTTACAGCACAGCCTATCTCGGTACGGTGGCTACAGTCGGTAAAGCGGCAGGCGTTAACATAGTTATTAAACTCTAAAAACAGCCCTGCAAGCTCGGATGCCTCGGCATCGCACAGCATGGTAAAAGACAGTGAGGAAAATCCGGCCGTATCTGCTAAAAAGCCACCGTTTGCGGTTGGTAAAAGCTCCGCCTCCCTTGTTGTATGTACCCCCCTGCCAAGTTTTTTACTTATAGGTGCGGTGGGTCGGTTTACGCCGTAAAGGCGGTTCATAAGGGTGCTTTTACCCACGCCGGTGTTGCCGGCAAGTACCGATATACAGCCGGCAGACTGGCTTAGAATCTCATCATCATCCTGACCGGAGATAAGCGGTATATGACCGGTTTGGTTATATATACCGGTTAATCGTTTTGCATCCTTAATGTCGGTTTTAGTAATAATTAATGTTACCTCGGCATTAAGGTACAGGCCGGCCGCAATCATGGTGTCAAGCAGTAAAGGGGAGCTACCGGGTTGCACAGTGGAGGCAACGACAAACAGCCTGTCCACATTTGCAACCGGTGGGCGTACAAGGCGGTTTTTACGTGGAAGAATATCGGTTATTATGTGGGTAACCCCACCTTCGCCCTCGTCGGAGGACTCTATTAAAACATAGTCGCCGGCTACCGGTTTTTCGCCCTTTTCCCTAAAGATACCCCTTGGTTTTGCGGTGACAATGCCAAAAGGCGTATGGAGGGTATAAAACCCCCCTACGCCCTTTAATATAATGTTTTTTCCCTGCTTTGCCATTAGCCGGTATATAGGCCGAAGGCAAGAACATTTCCGGCAGAGCCTGCCGCCGGTATCTGAACCGCAATAGTGCCTGCTGCACCACCCGGTATATCAAAATCTTCATCATAGTTCATCTGGATATACGGGTAGGCCGCCTGTGCCGCCGCAGGTGTAAGCCCAACAATGCTGGGGATAACCGGTTCGCCCGGTGCAGGCGTGGCAACGGCCCTTGGTATAGCGGTAACAACATTTACAACCGAGTTACGCGGTATCTCGGTGCCGGCTTCCGGTGTTTGTTGTATAATTGTTCCGGCTGGCAGGTCACTCTCTACCTGGCCGGCAATACCGATAATAAGCAGGCTATCGAAAAGAAGTTGCTGCGCATCGTCGTAAAGTAGGTTAGTTACGTCCGGTACCTCGGTATCACCATCGGTGGACATTGTAGATACATAAAGGGTAACACTGCTACCACTTGAAAGCTCGGTGCCGGAGGCAGGCTCTATCCCCATTACATAACCAAACGGTACCTGTTCGGTCTCGTCTACTACTAACTCGACATTTACAAGCAGACCGATATCCATAAGCATACGCTCGGCATCGTTACGTTTTTGGCTTAAAACCTCCTGTGGTACCGTAACAATCTCGATACCTTTACTTACCTGAAGTGTTACTGTTGCGTTTTCCTTAACGGTTTTTGGTGGTTTTGGATACTGGTTAACTACATATCCCGATGCATATTCGTTGCTGTAAACCTCCTCTACAAGGAAGCTGAATTCATGGCCATCCATCTTTACATCGTCGTAGTTTGTGCCGATAAAGTTGGGTAGCTCCACATCCTCAAAGCTTGCAAAAAGTGGGTTGCCGGAAAGGTTGAATATAATAAATACAAGTAGGGCACCACCTATGGCAAACGCCATGGCAAGGCCTAACATCATCGGTATGACAATGCCAAAGACAGTTATCTTTTTCTTAGGTGCATTTTTTGCCTGTACCCGTTCCCTCACACTTTGCCTCTTTACGGTGGATTTTTGTGTAACTTTATCTATATATTTTGTCTGGCTATCATCCTTTGATAGATAGGTGTACTCAAACTTTATGCTGGGGTTGCGCTTAAACTCCTCTATGTCGGCACGCATTGCAGCGGCCGTTGCATAGCGATCGTTCGGCTCTTTAGACATGGCGCGCATAGTTATCTCTTCTAATGCCTGTGGTATTTCTGGGTCGATATCGCGCGGGCTTATTGCGGTGTCGCTTATCTGCTTAATTGCTACCGATACGGCACTATCTGCCTCAAATGGTAACATGCCGGTTAACATCTCATATAGCATTATTCCGATGGAATAGATATCTGCCTTTGGATCGGTTGTATCACCTTTTGCCTGCTCAGGGCTGATATAATGTACACTGCCTATTGCCTTTTCGGTCATGGTGCGGGAATCGCTACGGGACAGCCTTGCTATACCAAAATCCATCACCTTAACGTTACCATCCTGCATAAGCATTATGTTTTGTGGCTTTATGTCACGATGAACAACACCCTTTTCGTGGGCATGGCTAAGTGCCGAGAGTATCTGTTCGGTGAAAAATACTGCTATCTTCCACTTTAGTTTACCCTCACTGCGCTCGATATAATCAGAAAGTGATATACCGGACACATATTCCATAACGATGTACTGGATAGAATCAGAAACACTTACATCGAAAACCTTTACGATATTATCGTGGTTAAGTAACGATATTGCCTTGCTCTCGTTTTTAAAACGGCGAACAAGCTCGGTGTTGTTTAAAAACTCATCCTTTAAAATTTTAACGGCAACGGTGCGCCCTGTCTGTAGGTCGGTGGCTTTATACACGTTGGCCATGCCCCCCGAACCACAAAGCGAATCAAGCTGATACCGCCCGTCTAATCTTTTTCCTAAAATCTCGTTAGATGACAAATCTTTTACCTCACTATCTTTGGCATTGCTATAACTACGGTGGTAATATTATCTAGGCCGCCACCGGTTTTTGCTAACTTTATAAGCTTATCGGTTATATCGAAAAAACTGCTTGTCTGCAATATCATCTGTATTGCGGATTCATCGGCGCAGTTTGTAAGGCCGTCACTACAAAGCAGTAGTTTATCCCCCGGAGATATTTCGTAGGCGCTGTAGTCAAGGTCGACAATCTCGGCTACCCCTATGGCTCTTGTAATAAGGTTTTTCTTGGGGTGAATTCTCGCCTGCTCCCTCGACACCTCTCCGTTGTCAAGTAGATCCTGTACTATGGAGTGATCCTTTGTAAGCTGTTGTAATATACCGTTGCGCAGTAGATAGCAGCGGCTATCCCCTACATTTACAAGGTGCAAAAGACCATCCTTTATGACCGCCGCAACCACCGTGGTTCCCATTCCGGACTTTTCCCTGTCCCTTTGTGCAATAGAAAATATCTCGCTGTTGCCTTTTAGTATTGACTCAAAGAGAAGATTCTTTATTTCATCCCTTGTGGTTGTTGCTGGTAGGTCGACATAGAGTTTTTCCTCCATCTCGTTGCACAGTATCTCGCTTGCAAGCTTTCCACCTACTGCGCCGCCCATACCGTCACATACAAAGGCAAACGCTATATTACCGGGCAGTCTTCCTGCACGGTAGTTGTCCTGGTTTTCGGTGCGCTTACATCCTATGTCGGTTCTGCCGGCAATGTTCAACTGTGCTCTCCTAAATCTGCTATAATGCCCTTCTTCTAAGCTGCCCACAGGCGGCATCTATGCCGGCCCCGAGCTTGCGCCTTACTGTACATGACAGGCCGGCGTCGTTTAATTTTTTATACATCTGCTTTGCGGCAATATCGCCGCTACCGTCTGCCCTTGGGCTGTCCCCAATGGGGTTAATAGGTATTAAGTTTATATGAAAGTTACGGCCAAAAAACATCTGTTTTAGCCTTGTAACATCATCGCTACGATCGTTTTCACCGGCTACAACTGCATACTCTATGCTAACCCTTCTGCCGGTGACATCCAGATAATCATACACCGCAAAGAGAAGCTGTTTTAACGGATATGCCTTTGTTATCGGCATTACCTTTAGCCTGTCATCATCGGTGGTGCGGTGCAGTGAGATTGAAAGTGTAAGCTGTAATCCCTCGCTTTTTAGGCGATCTATCTGTGGTACAATCCCACAGGTGGAAAGGCTTATATTTCGCCCTGCCATATTATAGCCGCTCTCGCTTTGTAGTAAACGTAAAAAAGCGATAACATTTTCATAGTTGTCAAGCGGTTCCCCAACCCCCATAAGCACAAGGTATCTGGGTGCCGATTCACATCGGTTGGCTATAAGGTATACCTGCATCAATAGCTCGGCTATCGAAAGCCCCCGCACAAATCCTGCACCGGTAGATGCACAGAATGTACAACCCATCCTACAGCCAAACTGGGTAGATATACAAAGGCTATCACCATGACGATGGTGCATTAACACTGCCTCCACTGCATTACCACAGGGATATGCTATAAGATATTTGGTGGTGCCATCGGCATCACTTTGGGTTTTTACAATTTTGGGGTAGCTGTGGGTAAAATTCTGCAACAGCTTTTCTCGTAGTTTTGCAGGTAGGTTTGTGGCTAAGGATAGATCCTCTATTCGTTTTTTATGCAACCAATCATAAAGCTGCTTTGCACGAAACGACGGTTCCCCTAACCCTTTAAGCTGTGCCTCAAGCTGTGGAAGCGTTAGCGACAACAGCTCTGTTTTGTTTTCCATGCTGTTCTCCCGTAAAATATCGCTCCTCGTTACATTTTATCATACTTTTTGCAAAAAAGCCACAAAAAAACCATCAAAAATTTTATTATCGGGAAAAAAAGTTAACCGCCCTACCGAGTTTTCACAAAAATCCGGTGCATCAAAGGGTAACTCGACCGGTTTAAAGTCGGTGTTCTGTTTTAAGAATTGTTCCACTCGACGCTCGTTTTCATCGCGCGATAGGCTACAGGTAGAGTAACAAAGTATGCCACCGGTTGCAACACAGTCAGCCGCATTGTTAAGGATTTTTTCCTGTACTTCCAGTAACTCCTTTATACGTGGCGGCCGGTTGCGTAGCTCCGGCTTATGGGATATAACACCGGTACCACTACAGGGTACATCGCAAAGCACGGCATCAAAGCTACCGGCTACTGCCGATATGGATGCATCATTTTGCAGATACTCTACATTAGAGATTCCAAGCCTTGCAAGCTGTTTTTTCATTGCCGATAGGCGGTTTTCTTTAAGATCAGCCGCTACCACATGCTCGGCACCCATTGCCATTATAGCGGTTTTGCCGCCCGGTGCGGCGCATAGATCTAAGACCCTTTTTGGGCTATGTGCCACAAGTCCCTGTGCAATAATGGCCGAGTTGGTTGAGACAATATGAAAAAGTCCGTTTTTAAAAGCATCGGTCTTTACAGGCGGCTCACCTTCACATAGCAAGGTGTTTTTTGCAACGCCGGCCCGGCAGATGACACCCTGCTTTGCAAGCAACTTTGTAAGCTCCTGCACGGTTATCTTTGTGACGTTTGTGTAGATACAGCACTGTGGACGTTGCAGCGTAGCCTTTGCTATATCCCTATAACAATCAGGGTAGTCCGCCTTTAGTAGCTTTAATATATCGGGATGCAGGCTATAGGTTGCAGTATCGGTGGTGGGCATTTTTGCCGTCTTTACCTTGCGAAGTACCGCATTAACAAGCCCTGTTGCGCTGGACTTTTTGTAGGTGCGACAAAGTTTTACTCCCTCGTTGATGGCGGCATACTCCGGCACCGAATCCATGTATAAAAGCTGATAGGCCGACATGCGAAGTACCGATGCAACCTCGATATCAAGGCGGTTAAGTCCACCCTTTATTAAGGGCGTTAGCAGCTCGTCAATCGTTATCTTGCGCTCCAGTGTTCCGTACACAACCGCCGTTACAAAGGGGGTTAACTTTTCTGTAGGAACTGCCGCAAGCAGTAGGTTTGAATATCCGCCGTTTTCTACCCTTATTAGGGTATCACAGGCTGTTCTGCGTTCACTCATTAATCATTCCGCCTTGCTAAAAGCACCAGTCTTAAAAGTGATACAAGTGAGGTGGCAAGTGCCGCAACATAGGTCATGGCGGCTGCCGTTAAAACCTTTTTAACACCGACTTTTTCCTGATCATCCACATAGTTTCCTTCGACAAGTATCTTTACTGCGCGGGAGGATGCGTTAAGCTCCACCGGAAGTGTTACAAGCTGAAACAGTGTAACAAAGGCAAATAGAATAATACCTACGCTGATAAAAACCTCAAAAGCAGGCAGTATAATACCTAAAAATACAAGCGGCATTGATAGGGTTGACCCTATCTGTGTTATCGGAATAATTGCCTCACGTATGCGGATAGGCGCGTAGTTCTGGGCATGTTGTATTGCATGGCCGGCCTCGTGTGCTGCTACGCCGACTGCCGCTACGCTTGCTACACCGTAGACAGAGTCGGAAAGGCGAATTACGTTGTCCTTTGGGTCAAAGTGGTCGCTTAGGTTGCCAGCTACATGCTCTACCCTAACGTTGTAAAGGCCGTTGCCATCCAGTATGGCACGTGCTGCATCCGCCCCTGTCATACCACGGGATGTGGAAACTTTACTGTATTTTTTAAAGGTGGAACTTACCGAGAACTGTGCCCATAGTGCAAAGATAAAGGCGGGAATTGCGAGTGATAGATAGGTGGAATCAAAACCCACCAGATAATAATCTAACATAAGTTGTTTCTCCTAAAGTTTTTTGCCGGTAATCTTTTCGCGGTAGGCTTTTGCAGCCTGTTCGGTTTTATTATTACCAAATTCGTAGTATTTTTTACCTAAAAGGTTATCCGGTAGATATTGTTGCTCTACATAGCTGTTTTCATAATCGTGCGGATATAGGTATTTAGGGGCGGTTTTTCCCTGCTGAAGGTTATCTAGATGCCGTGGAAAATCCCCATATCCACCCCTTTTAACATCGGCAATTGCCTCATGTATAGCGGTGCAGGCGGTGTTGGATTTTGGGGCGGTTGCAAGCAGAACGGCCGCCTCGCCCAGCGGTATTGCCGCCTCCGGTAGGCCAAGCTGTAGTGCGCTGTCACATAGTGCCTTTACTATCGGTACTGCCTGTGGGTAGGCAAGGCCGATATCCTCCGCAGCGATTACAAGTAGCCTACGAATGGGAGATATAATATCGCCGGCGACGATAAGACGTGCCAGATAGTGCAGTGCGGCATTTTCGTCGCTGCCACGGATAGATTTTTGTAGTCCGGATAGTAGCCGGTAATGAATATCCCCATTTTTATCATAGCTACCGGCACTGCTACGCACAATCTGCTTTACCATTGTCTCGGTTATGGTTTTTTCGCCCGATGCAATCAGTAACGACAGTGATGTAAGTGCTTTACGCATATCGCCCCCACTGCCGGCTGCAAGCATGGCCAGTGCATCTTCGGTTATTTCGGTGTCGCCGGCACGCCCTATAGCCCTTTTAATCCCCTGTGCGATATCCTCGTTTTCCAGCGGTAAAAACTCAAAGACACTACACCTTGAAAGCAGCGCACCGTAGACATAAAAATAGGGGTTTTCGGTGGTGGATGCTATAAGTGTAATGTCGCCGCTTTCTACCGATTCCAGTAGCGATTGTTGTTGTTTTTTATTAAGGTATTGTATCTCGTCGAGATATAGCAGTATGCCGTTGTTGCCAAGGGTTCCTATATCGGCTATTACCGATTTAATATCCCCTGTGCCGGCATTTGTGCCGTTTAATCGGTGTAGCGTCATTCCGGCATTCTGCGATAGTATAGAGGCAACGGTGGTTTTACCTACACCGGGCGGCCCATAAAATATCATGTTAGGTAGCTCGCCTGAGGCAAGTGCTTTGCGTAGCACACTGCCCTCACCCAGGATATGCCGTTGCCCCACTACATCGTCAAGTGTGGTGGGGCGAAGGCGTTCGGCAAGCGGTATTCGGTTAGTCATACAGCGGGAAATCCCTACAAAGTGCCGCAACCTCTGCCTTTATATAATCTTTCTTTGCATCAAAATCTTTAATCGTAAGGTCGATAAGCTCGGCAAGTTTTCTCATCTGTGGGTCACCAAATCCACGGGTAGTAACAGCAGCAGTTCCGATGCGTACGCCCGATGTTACAAATGGTTTTTCAGGATCGTTCGGGATTGTGTTTTTGTTTACTGTAATGCCAACCTCGTCAAGGCGATGCTCTAGCTCCTTACCGGTACAGCCTGTACCTACAAGGCTTAGCAGGATAAGGTGGTTATCGGTACCGCCCGATACAAGGTTAATACCCCTGCCCATAAGTTCCTTTGCAAGTATGGCACAGTTGCTTACCACGTTTTTCTGGTATTGTACAAAATCTTCCCCTGCGGCCTCTTTAAAACAGACTGCCTTAGCGGCAATAATATGCTCAAGCGGGCCACCCTGTGTTCCTGGGAATACCGCACGATCTATATCCTTTGCGTACTGTTCCTTACATAAAATCATGCCGCCACGTGGGCCACGAAGTGTTTTATGGGTAGTGGTTGTAACAACATCGGCGTAGGGGATAGGTGATGGATGAACACCTGTTGCAACAAGGCCGGCGATATGTGCCATGTCTACAAACAGTATTGCACCGCAGGAATCGGCTATCTCCCTAAAACGTTTAAAATCGATAACCCTAGGATAGGCAGAGGCGCCTGCAACTATCATCTTGGGCTTGTGCTCCTCGGCAAGGGTTGCAAGTGCATCATAATCTATATAGCCGGTATCATCCACCTCGTAGGGGATAAAGTTGTAGTATTTACCCGATATATTTATCGGAAGTCCGTGGGATAGATGTCCGCCATGGGATAGTGATAGTCCCAGCACGGTATCGCCCGGCTGTAAAAATGCAAAGTAGACGGCGGTGTTTGCGTTGGCGCCACAGTGTGGTTGCACGTTAACATGGTCGGCACCGAATAGTTTTTTTGCACGCTCGATAGCAAGGCTTTCGATGGTATCAATATTAACACAGCCTCCATAGTATCGTTTGCCGGGATATCCCTCGGCATATTTATTTGTAAGTATGCTGCCTGCAGCTGCAAGCACAGCCGGAGAAACTGCGTTTTCGGAAGCGATAAGCTCGATACCGTCCCTTAGGCGTCCAAGCTCGGTGTTTATTGCGGCCCCAATTTCCGGGTCGCTATCCATTAAAAAGGTGCCGGCGTCAAAAAAATCCTTAAACATATTTACCCTCTCTGTTTGTATTTGATAATATTATATGATATAATTTGTGAAAAATCAAGGAAAACAACAACGGTATAGGGGTGAAGAATGTTGAAAAAGAGAGCTTTAAAAATAGTAGAGCTTTTAGAGGACGAATATCCTATTGCGGAGTGCAGCCTACAATACCCTGATCCTTACCACCTGCTTGTGTCGGTTAGGCTTGCTGCACAGTGTACCGATAAAAGGGTTAATATGGTAACGCCGGCACTTTTTGAGCGCTATCCGACACCCGAGGCAATGAAGGATGCCGATATTGATGAGCTGTGCGACCTTGTAAGAACGACAGGGTTCTTTAGGTCAAAGGTGCGGGATCTGATACTGTGTGCACAGCGACTGTGTGATGTGTTTGAGGGCAAGGTGCCGGATAATATGCAGGACCTACTGTCCCTTGCCGGTGTTGGCAGAAAATCGGCTAACCTTATAATGGGGGATGTTTACGGCAAGCCGGCAATAGTTGCGGATACGCATTGTATACGAATAACCGGTAGGCTTGGGCTTGTAAAAGGGAAGGACCCCACAAAGGTGGAGATGCAGCTATGGGATATTATTCCGCCCGAAAAGGGGAGCGATTTTTGCCACCGCCTTGTATTACACGGGCGTGCGGTATGTGATGCAAGAAAACCTGCCTGTGAACGGTGTGTATTAAGCAACTGTTGTGATTATTATAAAGCGCTTAAATAGGACGCAGTTTTTACTGTTTTATTGCGGTGCGAATGTTTGACTTTTATACAGCGTTATGCTATATTTAAGGTGGTAGGCAGTGGCCTACTATGCAGTTTTGATAGGCTTAAAATTGCATTGCGTAAACCCGCTATTTAACCGAACTTAAAATATGGGGAATAAACTATGACTATCGGCGATATTAAAACCATACTTGATGCTGAGTTTGTCTGCGGCGAATCGATTAAGGATAACGAGGTGCATACGGCATGTTCCAGCGACCTTATGAGCGACGTGCTGGCGTTTGTTAAGGATCAAGCTGTGCTACTTACAGGACTTGTAAACACCCAGACAATAAGAACAGCCGAGATGATGGATATGGTGTGTGTGGTGTTGGTGCGTGGTAAAAAGCCAAGCGAGGATATCTGTGCACTTGCAAAAGAGATGGATATTGCAATACTTTGCACTAAGTACACAATGTTTGAATCGGCCGGCAGACTGTACGAAAAGGGTCTGCGTGGTGGAAACGCTGTAAAATAAAAGGGGTGTTAACTGATGAGTAACAGCAACGATATAATACTTGATTTTGTCGTGCCCGGGGATGATTTTACCCGTGCAGGTGAGGTTTCCAGCAATGTAAAACGATCACTTAAAAGTCTTGGAATAGATCCGCAGACTATCCGCCGTGTAGCGATAGCCCTATATGAGGGTGAGATTAATATGGCAATACATGCCGACGGTGGAGATGTAACGGTAAGCATTACCGATTTTGGAATCGAGATGGTGCTAAAGGATACAGGCCCCGGCATACCGGATATAGATAAAGCCATGCAGGAAGGCTTTTCTACCGCCAGCGCACAGGTGCGAAATTTAGGATTTGGTGCCGGAATGGGCCTGCCAAACATGAAAAAGAATGTGGACGAGATAGACATTAAGTCTACCGTTGGAGTAGGCACCACTATAAGAATGTTAATAAAACTTGATGAGTAGACAACCCCTGTTTATAGAAAGGATTTGCGAATATGGAGAGTGTCTTTCACTCGGTTACACTGGATAGGGATCGTTGTAAGGGTTGTACTAACTGTGTAAAGCGTTGCCCTACCGAAGCAATAAGGGTACGTGCCGGAAAGGCAAAGATAATAAAAGAACGCTGTATAGATTGCGGCGAATGTATAAGAATATGCGATGCGCATGCAAAGTTGCCGATAGTGGACAGCCTAGATGTTCTTAAAAACTATAAATATAAAGTGGCATTACCGGCACCGGTTTTGTTTGGTCAGTTTAACAACCTTAATAATGTATCTACCGTTTTATATGGGCTTTTAAAGATGGGCTTTGACGATGTGTTTGAGGTTGCAAAGGCCGCAGAGTTTGTAAGCGAAAAAACACGAAATCCGGAAATATTTAATGCGCTTGATAAGCCGGTGATAAGCTCGGCATGTCCTGCAGTTGTGCGATTAATAAGGGTGCGTTACCCCGAACTTATTGATAACCTTTTGCCGTTTAACGCCCCCATGGAACTTGCCGCACGCATAGCAAAGCAGGAGGCGGCCGCTAAAACCGGGCTATGTCCCGACGATATCGGAACTATATTTATATCCCCATGTGCCGCCAAGATGACGGTTGTTAAAAACCCACTTGGTACCAGCTATTCTGCCGTAGATGCAGTGGTGGCGATTAGGGATGTATACCCACTGCTTGTACAGGCTATGGGTAAAAAGGATAACGACGAGATTATGTCAAGGGCAGGGCGCATAGGTCTTTCTTGGGGATCATCCGGAGGGGAGGCATCGGCTATACTGCGTAACAGATACCTTGCAGCCGACGGAATAGAAAATGTTATCGAGGTGCTTGATAACCTTGAGGACGAGAAGTTTGCCGACCTTGATTTTGTGGAGCTAAATGCATGTGCCGGTGGTTGTACCGGCGGTGTACTTACCGTAGCGAATCCCTATATGTGCCGTACCAACCTAAAACAGTTATCGGACTATATGCCGATAAGCGGCCCTAGGGAACAGATAGAGAATGTCGATGACTTTATGCCTTTTGATACCCCTATAGAGCATCTTTCGGTGCTTAAGCTACACCCCAATCGCCACCGTGCACTTGAGATGATGGGGGAACTACAGGAGATAGAGAAACGACTTTCCGGCAAGGATTGCGGCTCATGTGGGGCACCGTCATGTCATGCGATGGCAGAGGATATTGTGCGTGGGTTTGCCACCGAGGATATGTGTATCTATAATCTGCAAAAGGAGATTAAATCTGTTGCAGATGATCTAAAGCACACACTTGGCTCGAACGATGTTGCCGAAAAACTTAACAGAATATCGGATAGATTCTTAACGATAGATATTCCGGAGGAAAACAGATGAAGTTGTCCCAGTTTATAGAGCAGACAGGGTTTACCGTACTATGTGAGGGTGACACAACAAGGGATGTGGAAAAGAAGATATATTGTTGTGACCTGCTTAGCTACTGCATGACAAAGGCACCTACCGATGGTGTGTGGGTTACTGTGATGGGTAACATGAATGTTGTTGCCGTTGCATCCCTAACCGATACCGCCGTTGTAATAATCGCCGACGGTACCGAGCCGGACGATGCCGCATTGCAAAAGGCACAACAACAGGATGTTACGATGCTTAAAAGTGCTATGCCGGTATACGAGACGGCGCTGCTTGCCGATAAGGTGCTTTCCTAATGTCGGTACAGTATGACCTGCATATACATACGGCGCTTTCGCCCTGTGCAAACGATGATATGACGCCAAACAATATTGTTAATATGGCGCTTTTATCGGGACTTGAGGTGATAGCGATAACCGACCATAATACCACCGCAAACTGTGCGGCGGTACAAAAGGCGGCAATGGATACACAGCTTACCGTTATATGTGGTATGGAGCTGTGCACATCGGAGGAGGTACACACCGTATGCCTGCTTCCGGATATCCAAAGTGCCTGGTATTTTGATAGATATGTGGCGTCTAAAAGCATGGACTTGATAAATCGCCCCGACATATTTGGTCGCCAACTTTTGATGGACGAGCAGGATAATATAATTGGGGAGGAGCAACGGATGCTAAGCACCGCCGCCAACATATCTATAACCGACCTACATCATATAATAAACCACTACGGTGGTGTGGCGTTTCCGGCACATATCGACCGCCCATCAAACGGCATAATTACAATGCTTGGTGCCGTGCCGGAGGACTGTTATTTTGGGGCGGTGGAGATAAAGCAGATGCAGGACTTTATGGAAAAACGTGGTGCGACCGATATACTTGCACGGTATAATACCTTATCAAGTAGCGATGCCCACTGGCTAGAGGCGATTAAGGAGGATGGCGAACCATTACCGGTAGAGCCTAACTTTAACTCTATCGCTGCCTACCTTACCGAGCGTGTATAGAAAGGGATTTAATTGGAGACTATCACCAGCCGAAAAAACGCAGAGGTTTTACAGCTGTTTTCACTGTTGCGGGATGCTGCAATAAGGGAGGAGAGCGGTTTTTTTGCGATAGAGGGTGTTAAACTTTGTAAAGAGGCAATAGCTGTAGGGGCGGCGAAAGAGCTGTTTATTACCGAGAATTGCCTTAATAAGCACCCCGAACTTGCGGTAGTGGATTATAAGATTGTAATGCCACATGTCTACGACCGGATTACCCTACTTAAATCACCGGAGGGGGTGGTTGCAAGATGTGTAAGCCCAAAAAGTCCCACCGAACTTATAAAAGGTGGGCGATACCTTGTGTTATGTGACATACAAAACCCCGATAATGCAGGTGCGATGATACGAACAGCAGCGGCGCTAAGCTATGATGGGGTTATAAGCTGTGGTGGGGCAAGCCTTACATCACCTAAGCTTATAAGGGCGGCGGCCGGAGCAACGTTTGCAATACCGCTGATACAATCCGATACCGATAGTTTTTTTAGCATGGCACAGCAGGCAGGGTTAAAGACCGTTGCCACATCGCCGGTTGCTAATACCGCACTTTCTGACTGTGATGCAGCGGGCGGTGTAGCTATACTTATAGGGAACGAGGGTAATGGATTACCGAGCGAAACGATAGATAGATGTGACGACTCGGTAAGGATAGAGATATCCGGTTTCGAATCGCTTAATGCGGCCGTTGCCGCAGGAATAGTAATGTACCGTTTAATGTTTTAGGAGAGAGGAATGAGTGAAATTAACCTTATTGCTTTAGTTGTTGCGGCAGTAGCGGGCTACCTGTTGGGCTCGGTTATGTTTGCAATAATTATATCTAAGTTTGTATTTAAAAAGGATGTGCGTACCCTTGGTAGCGGCAATGCCGGCATGAGTAATATGATGCGAAACTTTGGTAAAAAGATTGGCATTATTACCTTTATAGGCGATACGCTAAAGGGCACATCCGCTGTGCTTTTAGGGCGGCTTATGGCCGAAAAGCTGTTTTTGGCAAACGATATTACCATATTATTAGCAGGGTTTATAGCAGCGTTTGCGGTGGTGCTTGGACATATGTTTCCACTGTATTTCGGGTTTAAGGGTGGTAAGGGTGTTGCAACCGGTGTAGGCTGTGTATTTGGACTGTATCCGCCCATTGCACCATTTTTACTTATAATTTTTTATGTAGTATTTAAGACAACGAAGATGTTTTCGATGGGAAGCATTATTGCAACAATCTGCCTACCGATTATACAGATTGTATTAAATGCTATAGGCGTTGCACAGTATGATTACCTTGGAATTGCATTGTCGGCTGTTTTAGCCGCTATGGTAATAGTTATGCACCATCAAAACATTAAACGTATAGTAACAGGAACGGAAGCGAAGTATAAAAAATGAGCCATAAATATTTTTACAGTGAAAAAAGAGGGGAGTTTATATTCCTTTCTAAGGAGGACGGGCACCACCTTGTGCGGGCACTGCGCATAAAAATAGGTGACGAGATAACCGTATCTAACGGCGAGGGGGTTGACTACCTTTGTAAGGTTGTCGAAACCGATCCGGTAAAATTAAAGACGGAGATAGAGCTGCCACCACAGCTACAACGGCGGGAAGTATCAATGTATATATCCCTTGCAAAGGGGGATAAACTTGCATTGATGTTACAGAAATGTACCGAGCTTGGTGCAGAGCATTTCTACCTTTTTGAGACCGAGAACAGCGATGCAAGGGCTGATAACATTGAATTTAAGCTTGAACGATTTAATAGAATTATCACCGAGGCCGCTAAACAGTGCGGTAGAAGCACCCTGCCCGATGTTTGCTACCTTAATAGCATTGACACCGCATTAGAGCGGTGTGATGGTGATGTTTTTATCTGCCATGAAAAGGCGACAAAAAGGTTGGCGGAGCAGGAGCTGCCGGATAAGCTTTCACTATTTATCGGGCCTGAGGGCGGGTTTAGTGAGCAGGAGGTACAAAAGGTAATAGCAAAGGGTGGTAGATCGGTTTCGATATCTAATAATATATTAAGATGTGAGACAGCGGCTATAACTGCAGTTGCTATTGCATTAGAGGGGTAGAGCGTTTTTGATGCCGTAACAGTTAGGAAGTTATATGAGTAGATTTTTAGTACCCTCCAAGGCTACACTTGCACAATATGTGCCGGGAGAACAGCCTAAAAGAGGGGAGTTTATAAAGCTTAATACAAACGAGAATCCTTTTGAACCGCCTAAAAGAGCGATTGATTATATTGCTAAGGTGGCAAAGGGAACAAATATCTATAACGATACAAGATGTGGGCGGCTTACCGATGTTTTCGCAAGCTACTACAATATAGATAAGGAAAACGTAATATTTTCCAACGGGTCGGACGAGGTGCTTGCCTTTTGCTACCTTGCCTATTGTGATAATGCTAACGCACTACAGTATCCCGAGATTACCTACGGTTTTTACAGTGTTTTTTCACAGCTGTTTAATATAGCCGGGCAGGAGATACCGTTAAAACAGGACTTAACGATAGATATAAGCGACTATTTCGATTGTAAAAAAACCGTGCTGATTGCAAATCCAAATGCGCCTACCGGCATTGTACTTCCTGTATCGCAGATAGAGCAGATTGTTGTTAACAACCCGGATAATATAGTTATTGTCGATGAGGCGTATGCCGATTTTGCAAAGGAAAGCGCATTGTATTTAACTAAAAAATATGATAACCTTATAGTTGTAGGCACCTTCTCAAAGTCACGCAGTCTTGCCGGTGCACGACTTGGCTATGCAGTTGCAGATAGTACACTGATTGCAGACCTTAACAGGATAAAATTCTCGTTTAATCCATATAACGTAAATGCGATGACACAGGAACTTGGCGCAATATCTATCGAGGAGGATGGATATTTTAAGGATTGTATAGATAGAATAGTAACAACCCGTGATGAATTTGTTGCCGCGATAGCTCAACTTGGATTTAACACCCTACCATCCGGCGCAAACTTTGTTTTTACATGCCATAATACCATAGCGGCAAAACAGATATATGATTATCTGCGTGAAAACAAGATATTGGTTAGGCATTTTAATGCAGATAAGATTAGCAACTATCTGCGTATCTCGATAGGATCTGCCGAGGATATGGCAGAGGTTGTACGCTGTTTAAAACGGTTGGTGTAGCATCTACAATTTTTGGACAACCACTATTTACGAAAGGCAACTTTAGATGGGAAAACTATTTGTAATTGACGGGCTTGACGGTAGCGGTAAAGCTACCCAGACCGACATGCTTTACAACAACTTAATACAGCAGGGTAGGGACGTTAAAAAGGTATCGTTTCCTGATTATGACAGCCTTTCCTCCGGGCCTGTACGGCTGTACCTATCGGGCGAGCTTTCGGGTAATGCACAGGATATTAATGCCTATGCGGCGTCCAGCTTTTTTTCTGTGGACAGATACTGCCGTTATATGACCGAGCTTAAAGGTTTTTATGAACAGGGTGGCATTATCCTTGCCGATCGCTATACAACGGCCAACGCTATCCATCAGTGTGGAAAACTGCCTAAGAGTAGCCACAAGGCCTATGTTGACTGGTTGTTTGATTTTGAGTATAATAAACTTGGACTTCCACGGCCGGATGGCGTTATATTCCTATCGGTTCCGCCGGTAATAACTGCAAAACTTATGGATAAACGGTATGAGCAGGGCGGCGAAAAGGATATTCACGAGGCGGATATGGCACATCAGCAAAGTGCCGCAGAAACCGCGCATACCCTTGCCACACAGCTGGGTTGGCAGGTTATCGACTGCCAAAGCGGTGGCAGGATGCGAGGGCGAGAGGATATTGCACTACAGGTTCTTGAATATGTGGTTAATAGGTTAGGATAAAGGTGGCGGACTACCGCAGGATACCTTTATCTTTAGTACAGGGTAAGGATTGAATGTTATATGATTTTCCGAACGGCTAAACCGGACGAACACTCCGGTATTGTAAAGCTACTTTTGCAGACCGATATTAGATGGGATGCCGATCTGCTTTTTGAAAAGTTATCGTTGCCGCACAACACATTTATCTGCGAACAGGATGGTGTGATTCTTGCAATGCTTTATGCATTTCCTGTTTCGATAGGCGGTAATGCAGGATATTTTATGCAACCGCTATCGGTATCACCGGAACATCTAAACAGCGGTGTTGCAGCAGAACTTATAGAGTATACAAAGCATATATTAAAGGGGCGTAGTGCAAAGTTTATCGCTACTACTAACCCAAGGCAGGGTACACCGGCGGCCGATTGGCTTTTAGGGTGCGGCTTTTTAGAGTGTACGACATTAAACCGCTGTGAATTTAATGTGGATAACCTTACACTGCCAAACGTGGAGTTTTATCCGGTAGAGAGTGATAGGATTACATCACTTAGGGCTGTTAATATAAAGGGCGATTACCTTACATTCTCACATGCTATCTACGGTGCGTTTGCATCCTACTGGCAACATAAAAATGCTGTTGTTGCAGTTTTGCCTGATGGGTATGGCGTATATCTGCGTACAAAGGATACGATAGTATTTAGGGAACTTTTTACCGAGAATACTATATCGGCAGCTGCACTTATATCGGTTGTAGGCAAGATGGAGGGCTGTGAAAAGGTAACGGTATACACCGCCGAGAATGCGCCGCTTTTTGCAGACGATATACTAACTGTTACACACAGCTATGGCTCTATCTGCCCACTTGATGATGGGTTTAAGATACATAAATTTTATATGAATATGATGTTTGATTGAAAGGGATAACGATAGATGAACAACAAAAAAAAGGTCGGTTGCGGCTGTTTAATACTATTTCTTGTAGTGATTTTAATAGTTGCCGGTTTAGGCGTATTCGGCTACTTTACCATAACCGGAGAGATTAACGGTGAGGGTACGCATGGTGACGAGGTGACTATATCGGTAGAGCAGGGTACACCGCCATCTACCGTCGCATCGATGCTACAGGAGCAGGGTGTTATCGATTATGCTATCGTTTTTGAGCAGTATCTTAGCTATACCGAGGCAGATAGGACATTGCAGTATGGCGACTTTACCTTTAACAAGGGCATGTCCTATGACGAGATTATCGCAGTGCTTCAAACCCCCAATACCGACCGTGAACAGGTTGCCGTAACATTTCCGGAGGGCATATCATCGCTTAGATTTGCACAGCTTATGGAGGAGGCAGGCCTTTGTACCGTAGAGGAGTTTTTGGATGTTGCCAACAATGGTGATTTTAGCCAGTTTGATTTTTGGAATGAGATACCGGAAAATCCACTTAGATTTATGAAATCGGAAGGGTATTTATACCCGGAGACCTACTATTTCTTCCCCGATAGTACCGTGTACGAGATGGTGGAGAGAATATACGCACAGTTTGATTTAATGTTTACCGACGAGATGGCCGCAAGGGCGCAGGAGATAGGCATGACGGTGGACGAACTAATAACATTAACATCGATAGTACAAAGGGAGGCAGGTCCGGTAGAACAGCAGGCAAATGTTGCCGCAGTACTGCACAACCGTTTAGCAGAGAATAGCCCCATACCGATGTTACAGTGTAATGTTTGCGGATATGTAAACCGTGCGGGCGATAACAACTATCTTTATGATACCGTGGCATACTACCTTGGCGATGGCGACAGCGATGCAGGCTGGGAGCTGTTCGGTGAGGGCAGAGAGTATGAGGCACTGTACAATGCCTACAACACCTACGGGCTTGTTGGGTTGCCGGCAGGGCCGATATGTAACCCCGGTATAGATGCAATGATGAACACCCTATACCCAACCGAGGGTAGCCCTTACTACTTCTTTGTAACCGACCTTGAGGGAACCTACTACTATGCCGAGACACAGGCACAACACGATGCAAACATTGCTACGGCGAATGGTGTAAATGCAGCACTTAACTAACAACCTGCCGGAGGTTTTATCACCGGCTGCCGACCTAACGGCACTTGAGTTTGCGCTTGCCTACGGTGCTGATGCCGTATATGTGGGCGGCAATTCCTTTGGTATGCGCAAGGGTAGGGCAAACTTTACAAAACAGCAGCTTGCAGCTGCGGCTACAAGGGTACACGATGCCGGAAAAAAGTTGTACTACACACTTAATACCACCCCAACACCGGAGGAAACCGAGTTTTTGCCACAGGCTATAACCGATGCCGCCGAGGCAGGAGTGGATGCCTTTATTGTGGCGGATCTTGGTGTAACGATGATGTGCAGGCGTTTAGCCCCCAATATCGAGATTCACCTATCTACACAGGTAGGAATAACGAATGAGCTTGCGGCAGAGGCCGCCTATGAGATGGGCGCAAAGCGTGTAGTGCTTGCAAGGGAGCTAAACCTTGAACAGATTAAGACTATTAGGGAAAAGGCACCAAAAGACCTTAGCATAGAGGCCTTTGTGCATGGGGCGATGTGCATGTCGTTTTCTGGGCGATGCCTACTATCCAGCTACCTTATGGGTAGGGATGCCAACAAGGGGGAATGTTACCAACCATGTCGACACAGCTATAGGCTGTTAAACGATGATGGGGTGGAACTTCCGATAGTCGAGGAGGATGGTGGTAGCTATATTCTAAATGCACAGGATATGTGCATGGCACCCTATCTTGACAGCCTTGCAAAGGCAGGGATAGATAGCTTTAAGATAGAGGGGCGAAGCAAATCATTCTACTATGTTGCCTCGATAACATCCTGCTACCGCAGGGCGACCGACCGCATTAAAACAACAACCCCCTACGATTGTGGGGAGGATGTAAGGCAGGAACTACTGCGCACCAGCCGCCGCCCATATGGCACAGGTTTTTATCTTGGTGCGGATACAGCAAAGCAGAGCACCGATATAGGCGGCTATATTAAAGGCGGTGAGCCGATAGCGGTTGTGGAGTACACACAGGGCGATAGGATATACTGCACCCAGCGTGGTAAGTTTTGCGAGGGGGAGACCCTAAACCTGTTAATGCCCGGTGGCGACTGTGTTGATATAACCCCTACCGACCTACAGGACGAAAAGGGTGAAAAGATAACCGCTACCCCACACGCAATGCAAAGCTTTAGCTTTTGCGCGGGAATAGCGGCCGAAAGATATTCAATTTTAAGGCGGTTAGGTAAATAGGACTCGAACCCATCTAACTACTATCGATGCTCCGGCAGAAGTTATTGGGGTGCAGTAAACCTATCATTGTAGCTTTGTAGTGTTAGGAAAAGCGTTCCAAAATATGAGCATAATTCGAAGAATTATTAAAGCCATATTTTGGGTAACACTTTCTAATACGTATATGTAAGGCATCGAAGGTCTGCTATTCGAAATAGCAGCGTTTTTGGTTACTTTTCACGTGAAAAGTAACACGCAATAGCGTAAAATATTTTAAACGATTTCTGTGCAGAGAAATTTTCAATAGCTCCTATAAAGCCGGTTCGGATTTATAAGGTTTTACCTACCCCAAAAACACGTCGACACCCTCTTTGTGAAGGCTGTCCTTTAGTTTTGCTATGCCGGTAAACAGTAGGCTTTTCATGCCAAAATCATGCGCTACCTCTACGTTTTTTGGGGTGTCGTCGATAAAAACGGTAGACTCAACCGCAAGTCCGTATTGCGATAGTAATTTGCGGTATATCTCTTTATCGGGTTTTAGCATCTGCACATCGCAGGATGCTATGCCTGCATTAAACAACTTCATTACAGTGGTTTGCTTTCTTAAAAAATCTAAAGTTGCGTGGGATATGTTTGATAGGTAGTAGATTTCATATCCGAACTGGCGAAGTTCTAAAATAAGCGAGCATACCTCTTTTTTAGGGCGCAACATATAGTACCAATCATCGATAACAGCCTGCATCTCAAACCCGTAGCCCTTTTTTCTTGCACGCTGCATAAACAGCAACTCGGCCCGCTCCTGCTCTATTGTGCCTTTATCCAACATCTGCCATTCCTCGCTGGCGAAAATGGTATCATATAAAAATATCTCGGTGGCTTCGTCCGCAAAGCGGTTAAGTAGGTAGGATCTGGGATTAAAGTCCACGACAACCCCACCAAGATCAAATACTATGGCTTTATAGTTCATGTTACCTCCGTAAAATATTACGTTATTATAGCATACTTTTTTATACTTATCAAGGAGTCGAAATGACAAAAAGCGGTTTCTTTAACAAACATTTTAGCCTTAATAAAACATTTTTACTAAGCCTTGCCGCTATTGCGGTACCAATAGCTTTTCAAAACATTATCAACCTATCGGTAAACCTTATGGATACCTTAATGCTTGGTAGCCTTGGTGATGTTGCACTTGCGGCCGCTAACCTTGGTGGCCAGCCTTTCTTTGTGCTTATGATAACCGGCTTTGGGTTTTCTTCCGGCGGTACCGTGCTTATTGCACAGTATTGGGGGAAGGGTGATAAAGAGGTAATCAAGCAGATTATGTCAATCACCATGCGGTTTTTACTAACATTATCACTACTGTTTACTATTGCTTGTTTTTTCTTTTCGGAGCAGATACTTAGCCTTTATTCAAACGAAACCGAGGTTGTTAAGGCCGGTGCAGAATATCTGCAACTTTTAAGTCTGTCGTTTGTGTTTTTTAGTAGCAGTAGCTGTTTTATTGTCTGCCTACGTGCAGTAGAATCGGTTAAGGCATCGGCGGTGGTTTATAGTATATCGCTTTTTATTAATGTATTCTTTAACTACATGTTTATCTTTGGTAAGTTCGGTGCACCGGAGATGGGTGTTAGGGGTGCCGCCGTTGGTACCGTTATTGCACGATTTAGCGAGCTTGTAATGGTGCTTATCTATATGCACCTTATCGAGGGTACGCTTAAGATGCGTATTAAAGATTTTTTCAAATTTAATAAAAAGCTTATACCGGACTATATACGTTACAGCCTGCCGGTTGTAGGTAACGAAATTATCTGGAGCTGTGGCACCACCGTTGTTTCGATGATTATAGGAAATATCGGATCACAGTTCGTTGCAGCATACAGTATTGCAGGGCTTGTGTTTCAGATTGCCAGCGTTGTTTCGTTTGGTATTGCATCCTCTGCCGCTGTTCTTTGTGGTAAATGTATAGGCGGTGGCAACAGCAAACAGGATGCGCAGAAACTCGCGCATAACCTAACGTTGGTGGTGTTTTGTGTCGGAATTATCTCGGGTGTATTTATCTTTTCGATAAGTAGCTTGTTTCCATCAATATATGATGTTACCGAAGGTGCATCCAAACTTGCCACACAGATGATAATGTTTATGGGTCTAATTATGCCGGTTGCCGCAATAGATACACTGAATATAGTGGGTATACTGCGTGGTGGTGGCGATACACGAACATCGCTTATAATTGATTGCAGCGCTGTGTGGGGAATTAGTATCCCGCTTGGTCTGCTTACCGGTTTTGTACTGGAATGGGATCCGATATTTGTATACATGTCGATGAGATCCGATACAGTATTTAAGGCGATAGCATCATTAACACGTGTTATGTCCGGAAAATGGATAAGAAATGTAACGAGAGATCAATCAAAAACTGCCGCTGTCGATGAATAAATTAGTAGTATCCTGCCACAATATGTAGTAAAGACATTGCAGGAGGTGGTAGGATGATATGTAGTACCGATATTATCGGCTTTAAAAGAAATGTAAAATCACTTGTTAACGATACAATAAGGACAAATGGCAGGGTTAGAATAACCACCGACGAGGGGAATGCCGTTGTGCTTAGCGAGCGGGAGTATATGGCGCTTGTAGATTATGGTAACGCAAATAAACCGCTAAATGATATTAGCGGACAGTCACTTATTGATTGGTAATTATCTATCTAATGCACAGATTATTCTACGGCATGCGCTTATAGGATACCACTCGCACCCGCTACAGATATCATCAAACATTACGGGGGTTATCTTTGTGTTGATCTGGTTTACCAAATCAATGTAGGGGTATACCCCCTTAGTAATACCAAAATATTCACGCACCTTACGGTCATACTCGTTAACCTTTTCATCGGTTACACATAAATTTTCTGAAAGCTTGGATGGGCAGTCGACGCAGATGTCGTCGGTGGAGTATATAATCTCCACCATTGCACCGCTGCGCAGGCTACCCACTATCTTACTCATGTTATCTACAAAGTTATCGTTATACCCCTTGCCGCTGTATCCCTGTGTGCACAGTAGGTGGTGGGGCCTTAGTTTTATTAACATTTTACCGCCATGCCCAAACTTTTACGAAGCTGCACCCCAATTAAAACTGCAAAAACAGCCTTTATAATTGCGGTAGGAATAAAGGGGATAACACAGGCAGCTATGCCTACGGCAATACTGCTTTGTGTAATAAGGCAGAACATAGCTACACCCACCACATAGTTAAGCAGTGTACCCACAATTACCGATGCCACAAGGGTAACCTTGTTTTTGTAGTAGCTAACACCAAGACCGATAACGACCGCCATTAAAGGAAAGGATATGATAAAACCGCCGGTAGGGCCGAGTAGTGCCCCAAAACCGGAGCTAAACTCCGAAAAGACAGGCAGCCCTACAGCGCCCATAAGTACATATAAAAGTGTGGCAATACCACCTTTTTTTGCGCCAAGCACAACTGCGGCAAGTGTTATGGCAAATGTTTGCATTGTCATCGGTACACCCATAGGCATCGGGATGGCTATCTGTGCCATTATCGATATTACCGCCGCAAACATAGCTATCTTTGTTAAATCAGATGGTTTTAAGAATTTTGTGTTATTATTTTGCATGAAAATTTATCCTAGTAATCTTTGGTTACATTTTACACCTAAAAGGGTGAAATGTCAATTATAAAGGTGTTTTTACATCCTTGATAGGGGTCTTGTATTGTGCGATATATTGACAAACATGTTTGTTTGGTGTATCATTAAATCGAAACAAAAAATATTGATTTGAGGTATCGTTATGGACGATAAATGTAAAACATCGCAGATGTTTAAGGCACTTTGTGATGAAAACAGGGTAGAGATACTGCAGCTGCTTAAAACAGGGGAAAAGTGCGCCTGTAATATAGGCGAGGCGCTTGGGCTTGCACAATCCAAACTATCGTATCACATGAAAATTCTTTGCGATGGTGGGGTTGTAGAGAGTTGGTATGTAGGCAAATGGACACACTATAAGCTAAGTGAGGACGGTATTAAGGTTGCTATCGCTACCCTTGCCGATCTTATTGATGAAGATAACGAGAAGCTTGATTGTAGCTGTGCAGGTTAGGGTTGCTTTGTCCGACAAAAGCTAGCTTGCTTAGTCCGTAAATAGATAAACTGGAGTAGATTGCCTGTGTGGTGGAGCAAGTTTAAGGATAATATAAGCTATAAAATTGATAATATAATGTCCGGCGGCACGGTTTCGCTTGTAGGGGTGCTGTTATTACTTACCGTTGCAGTTGTTGTGGCTGCCGGCTAAATTCTTTTATTACGGGCGATAGCAGAATTGTTGAGTGTAATCACACCTTGATTTTAGGCTACAAGCGAAAACTTTGTAACGGCTATGAAATTGTTACAAGCCCTAACAAATCACAAAGAATAGACATTACCTTAAACGACTTTATTATTGTTCTATCGTCTGATTAGTAAACCGTGCTGTAGCATATGCTACTAGTTGTTCTCGGTCGTTTTTTAGCTCCTCGTCCATAACCTTTGAAAGGATATCGGCGAGGAGTTTTCCTATACACCTACCCTGTTTATAGCCTATATTTATTAGGTCGGTACCGTTTATATTAAGGGTGGACAGACTTAGACAATCACCCTCGCGTAGTAGCTGGTCGGCAATTTGCAGTAGTTCGGCGCAGTTTTTAAGGCGAGTCTCACACTCGTTATTGCCCTGTGCCGTTATATCGGCCTGTTTAATATAAATTAGCTGTTTAAAACCATCGTAGTCTAAACGGTTGATCCATCGCCTAACTGTTTTTTTGTCGGCATTAATAAGATTATCGTGATGCTTTACAAGCGTTAAGATTGTAGTTGCTGTTTTAGCATCAAATTTTAGGCGGTTTAGTATACGCTCGGTAATTGCTACCGATATTGATGCATGACCATAAAAATGACCTATTCCGGCATCATCGACCGTGAATGAATCCGGTTTACCTATGTCATGAAAAAGTAGGCTATACCTTATAATTTTGTCCTGCCTTGCGGCTGCAACTGCCTTGAGTGTATGCCGCCATACATCATATTTATGGTAGGGTGTTCTTTGATCAAACCCAAAACAGGGCGATAGTTCCGGTATTATTATCTCGATAATTTTGCTAAAGTCGCACAGGATTTTTTCGGCATTTTTACCGCAAATTATCCCTGTAAGCTCGACCTGTATCCTCTCGGTGGCTATGTTTTTTAATAGATGCCGATTTTTTAACATGCTGTCTGCAGTGGCGGTAGCTATCTTAAACCCGTAGGTCGATGCAAATCGTAGTCCGCGCATTATCCTAAGGGCATCCTCGCTAAAGCGCAGGTCCGGATCGCCTACCGCAGATATTATTCCTTTACTAAGGTGCTCTTTGCCATCAAAATAATCCACAACACCGGTAGTATGACTATAGGCCATTGCATTTATCGTAAAATCACGCCTGCGAAGATCCTCCTTTAGACTTTTTACAAACGTTACGTTGTCCGGCCGGCGATTATCGCTATATACACCATCGGTGCGGTAGGTTGTTATCTCGTAAGGGATGCCCTCGAAAAGCAGTGTAACGGTGCCGTGTGCTATGCCTGTTTCGATAACATTGTGACCCGAAAAGCATTGCTTTACCTCCTGTGGCAGTGCCGATGTACAGATATCGTAATCCTTGGGTGTTATACCTAGTAGCATATCACGAACGCATCCGCCCACGATATATGCATCGTAGCCGGCGCCTTTAAGCGCATTAATTATATATTCTGAACTATCGTCGTATTGCATCGGTGCCCCCTGTTATCAATCTAATTTAATTTTATCACAACAGTGCAAAATGTTCAATATACGATATACGGCTTGCCTTTAACATATGTTTGGGTTTATAATTATATTATAAAATTTATACCCAAAGGAGTTTGTAGATGACGACAGAGATGCAAAGACTATATTTAATAAACTACCTGATTGATGAAAATCCGCGGTATGGTAAGATTGAAATACCGGCCGGCGAGGATGAGCAAAGAGATTTACTTCGATCGCTGTTTAATGTACGACCTCCAAAGCAGGTGGGTGATGAATTTATAAAAATTCAAGACGACTACTTAAAATCAGAGATCGAACGGCAAGGAGTTGTAGATAGCGCTACATTATTGCCTACAAAACTTGATAATCGAATCTACCTTTGGCGCGGGGATATTACGACATTAAAGGTTGATGCTATTGTTAATGCGGCAAATTCAGCACTACTAGGGTGTTTTCAGCCCCTCCATAACTGTATAGACAACATTATCCATACGCTAGCAGGTGTTAGACTTAGGTTAGCTTGCGATGAGCTTATGCAAAATCAAGGACACGAGGAGGAAACAGGAAAAGCGAAGATTACACCGGCTTACAACCTACCGTGCAAATATGTGCTACACACCGTTGGGCCGATTATCTCGGGCAAGCTTACAGCTAGGGATAGAATGCTACTTTCGGACTGCTATAACTCTTGCCTTGAACTAGCGGTACAAAATGATGTTAAATCCATTGCCTTTTGCTGCATATCTACAGGTGTGTTTTGCTTCCCACAGGAGGAAGCGGCTAAAATTGCAGTAAAGACTGTTTGCACGTTTTTGCAAAATAAACATAGTGATATGAAGGTGGTTTTTAATGTGTTTACAGATAGCGACCTACAGATATACAAAAAATTACTTTTGTAGAGGATGAAAGTAGATTTTATTACTTGTTATATAGCCGTAAAAATGTTATAATAAAACCGAATAAAATATATCATGGAGAAATAGCAGTTGAAGATTGCGATGATAGGCCACAAGCGAATACCTTCCCGTGAAGGTGGGATAGAGGTTGTGGTAGAAGAACTTTGTGTTAGAATGGTAAAGTTGGGACATAGCGTTATCTGCTATAACCGTAAGGGTAAGCATGTATCGGGTGAACAGTACGGCGAAAAACAACATCAGGGTGAATACAAAGGGATTGTATTAAAACCGGTTGCAACGATAGACAAAAAAGGGTTAGCGGCAATGAGCTCCTCTTTTTTTGGTGCCGTTCGTATAGCCTTTTCGAGATGCGATGTTGTTCATTTTCATGCCGAGGGGCCCTGTGCAATGTTATGGATACCAAAACTTTTTGGAAAAAGGTGTGTGGCTACCATACATGGTATCGACTGGCAACGTAGTAAATGGGGGGGCTTTGCCACCGCATATATCAAGTTTGGCGAAAAGACGGCGGTAAAATATGCTGATGAAATTATAGTGCTTAGTGAGAATGTGAAAAACTACTTTAGCGATAGTTACGGTCGCAACACGGTGTTTGTACCTAACGGTGTTAACCGCCCGCAGGGTATGCCGGTGCAGGAGATCGAACAGAAGTTTTCGCTAACAAAGGATGGCTATATTTTATACCTTGGTAGGATAGTGCCGGAAAAAGGGATAAAATACTTAATAGATGCTTTTAAAGAGATAAAAACCGATAAAAAACTTGTGATTGCAGGCGGTGCAAGCGACACCGGCGAATATTTCGAAGAGCTAAAACAGCTTGCAAAGGATGATGAGCGAATTATGTTTACCGGCTTTGTAAGTGGCAGAACACTTGAAGAGCTTTATGATAATGCCTACATCTACACCCTGCCCTCCGACCTTGAGGGGATGCCGCTAAGCCTGTTAGAGGCGATGAGCTATGGTAACTGTGTGCTTGGTAGCGACATTGAGGAGATTGCCGAGGTGGTGGAGGACAAAGCGGTACTGTTTAAAAAATCCGATACCGATGATCTGCGCCGGAAGCTGCAGCAGCTTTGTGATGAACCCGATACGGTACAGGGATATAAAGACGGTGCGGCCGATTTTATCTGCAATAAATATAGCTGGGATAATATAGTAGAGCAAACATTACAGCTATATAAATAATTCTTTCGGAGAGATTATGAACATTTTAATGGTAAACAAATTCCTGCATCCCAACGGTGGGTCGGAGACCTATATCTTTAAGTTGGGTGACTGCCTAAAAGAGCTTGGGCATAATGTCGAATATTTTGGCATGGATCATGAAAACAGGTGCGTTAGCAACTCGGTAGATGCTTATACATCTAACATGGATTTTCATAACGCAAGCAAGCTTGATAAGCTTGTCTACCCGCTAAAAACAATCTACTCTACCGAGGCAAGAAAAAAAATCCGCCAGGTGTTGGATAGCTTTATGCCGGACGTTGTGCATATTAATAACTTTAATTTTCAACTTACCCCCAGCATTATATTAGAGACAAGAAAATGGAGTCGTAGCACGGGGCACAAGGTGCGTATAGTATTTACGGCACATGATTTTCAGCTTATCTGCCCTAACCATATGATGAAAAATCCGATAACCGGAGAGATATGCGAGAGATGTGTGGGCGGTAAGTTTTCAAGCTGTACAAAGAACAAATGTATTCACGGATCTACCGCAAAAAGTGCAGTAGGCAGTGCTGAGGCATATTTTTGGAATATAAACGGTGTGTATAATCAGATCGATACCTTTATCTGCTGTTCACATTTTATGAAATCCAAACTTGATACAAACCCTAAGTTTTCTAACAGGACGGTGCCGCTTCATAACTTTATAGATGCCCCGCCCGAGGTAGCTGTAACAAAAAAAGATTACATTATATATTTTGGGCGCTTTTCGGTAGAAAAGGGGATAGACACACTAATAAATGTATGCAAGATGTTACCGAATATTAAGTTTATATTTGCCGGCACAGGCCCGCTTGAGGAGGACACAAAGGGGGTAGCAAATATAGAAAATGTAGGCTTTAAAACAGGGGACGAGCTTGCAACCCTTATTCGTGAGGCAAGGATGAGTATCTACCCATCACAGTGGTATGAAAACTGCCCATTCTCGGTTATGGAAAGCCAGATGTATGGTACGCCTGTTGTAGGTGCAAATATCGGCGGAATACCGGAACTTATAAATGTTGGAAAGACAGGCGAGCTGTTTGAGAGTGGCAATGCCGATGATCTTAAGAATACAATCCTAAAACTTTGGGATGACCCACAGCTACTAAACAGCTATACCGAGAACTGTAAGGATGTTACATTTGATAATGCCAAGCAGTATGTTGAAAAGCTGATGAAATATTACAGATAGAAAAGAAAGGGATGTTTTTTAATGAAAAAGCTAAACGGAACGGTAATCGTAACATACCGCTGTAACGCAAGATGTAATATGTGCAACCGATACAAGGCACCATCAAAGCCGGAGGAGGAGATATCTCTCGAGACGATAAAAAAACTGCCGGAGATGTACTTTACTAATATTACCGGTGGTGAGCCGTTTATCCGTACCGACCTTAAAGAGGTAGTGCGTGAGCTATACAAAAAGTCCGAAAGAATAGTTATATCCACAAACGGTTTCTTTACCGATAGAATTGTAGACCTATGTAAAGAGTTTCCTAACATAGGTATTCGTATATCCATCGAGGGGCTTGAGGACACAAATAATAGGATTCGAGGCCTTGATGATGGCTACAAAAGAGGATACGAGACACTAAAAACCCTTGTGGACATGGGGATGAAGGATGTTGGCTTTGGCATGACAGTACAGGACGAGAATGCAAAGGATTTAGTTGCGCTGTACGACATATCAAACCGCATGAATATGGAGTTTGCAACGGCATCGCTACACAATAGCTTTTATTTTGTGGAGGCAAAGAATATAATTAAAGATCGCCCTATGGTTGCAAAGGAGTTTGAAAAACTTATTAACGAGCTGCTTGCATCTAACAGCCCCAAAAAGTGGTTTAGGGCATACTTTAACCATGGGCTTATAAACTATATCTACGGACAGAAAAGATTACTGCCCTGTGATATGGCATTTGATACCTTCTTTATCGATCCATATGGCGATGTAATGCCCTGTAACGGTACAAAAGACAAGGAGATTATGGGCAACCTTAACGGCTGTGATAGCTGGGAGGAGCTATGGGATGGCGCACAGGCCGAGGCAGTTAGAAACAAGGTTCGAAACTGTGATAGAGATTGTTGGATGATAGGATCTGCATCTCCTGCCATTAAGAAATACATCTTTAGCCCTATACTTTGGGTAGGACTACACAAGATAAAGTTCTGGACAAAGCAAAAATACAGCATGTACGAAAACAAGATTGTGCGTGACCTACGTGACGGTGTTGTTTCTAAGGAACAGCTGGATGCACGCTCTACCTGCGATTTCTGTGCCGAGGCAAGCGATGGCCTTTCGGATGTTTCAAGGGAACAGCTAAAAACAATGTCGGGCGAGGATATAGTGGATGCCGATGTAGCAAACCAACTTGAAAATGATAAAAAATAATTAGCTATTAAGTTTAGCTAAAAAGGGTGGTGTGACGATCTTCGTCACACCACCCTTTTGGCTTATCTATTAATAATGTTTTTTCTTTTTGTGGAACTTTTTAAAGTAGACAAATGCGATAATCGCAACAAGTAGAATAATTACTGCCGGCATAATCCAAAAGCCTGCATCCTCCTCCGCTGTGCGGATGTCGGTCCACTGTTTGTCCATCTCGGCATTAACCTCGTCGGATAGCAGTGCAAATGTCTGGCCGTTAGCGATTACATCCGATGGGATGAATATTAGCGGGTTATCCAATAGCTCTTCGGATAGTAGCTCCCTTGCACCAATAACCGGTGTTGTGTAGTAGATGTACTCTGCGTTAGCGGCGCTTATCTCGGCCTCACACATAAAGTTAATATACATCTCGGCGGCCTCTTGATTGGGGCTGCCTTTGGGTATTGCCATGGCATCTACGAATACGTTAACACCCTCTTTAGGGAAAACATAGGATAGATCGGGGTTTGCCTCTATCATGTTGTTGGCATCACCGGCGTAGTAGGCGCCGACTGCTGCGTTACCACCCTCCATTGCATCGAAGATTTCGTCTGCAACATAGCGCTGAACTATCGGTTTTTGCTCTACAAGTAGCTCGGCTGCCTGAATGATTTCGTCGGTAGTTTCAGGGTTTAGTGTAAGGCCGCTGTATGCCTGTGCAATTGCAAAGGCATCCCTTGAGTTGTTAAACATCAAGATTTCGCCGGCATAGTCCTCGTCGAACATCAATCCCCAGCTATCCGGTGTGCCCTCTACCATTGTGGTGTTGTATATCATACAAACAGCACCTAACATGTAGGGGACAGAATAGCTACTATCCGGATCAAAAGCATGACCCAGTGCCGATGGATCTATATCGGCAAAGTTTGGAATGTTATCCATATTAAGCGGCTCTAACATATCCTCATTTATCATCCTTGCTATCATGTAATCGGATGGTATTACGATATCGTAGTCGGCACCGCCGCCCTTTATCTTTGTATACATCTCTTCGTTTGTGGCAAAGTTGGTGTAGTTAACCTTAATTCCGGTAAGTTCTTCAAACTCGGCATTAACGTCTAAACTGTCTTCCGAACCGTCACTTATGTACTCTCCCCAGTTGTAAACATTAAGTGTGATTCCCTGATCAGACAACCTTGTCCAGTCGTACTCACTCTCTGCTGATACTGATACCGGTACAAGCAGCCCTGCTACTAAAAGCATAATGGTGAATAAAGAAATGATTTTTTTCAATGTAGTTAAACCTCCTAAATACGTATGTTTTTCTTCTTTTCACTGCGTATAGAACGGTAGTTCATAACTAACAGTATTACCATAACCACAACAAAGATAACGGTGGATAGCGCATTAATCTCCGGACTTACCCTTTTTCTTGTCATGGAGTAGATGGCTATCGGCAGTGTTTGAGTTGTGCCGCTGGTAAAATAGCTTATTATAAAATCGTCTATAGAAAACGTCAGTGCAATTAAAAAGCCGGATATAATTCCGGGGCTTATTTCGGGTATGACCACCTTGAAAAAAGCCTTTTTGGGGCTACAACCAAGGTCCAGTGCAGCCTCCACAATGCTGTAATCCATCTGCCTTAGTTTTGGCATTACCGATAGGATTACATAGGGTAGGCAGAATGTTATATGTGCCACAAGTAGTGTAGGAATACCAAATATCTGGTAGGGTATTGCCGACTTAAATACTACAAACAGCAGCATTAGTGATATACCGGTCACGATCTCCGGATTAATTACCGGTAGGTAGGACACGTTAAGAACAAAGGCACGTGACCCCTTTTTCATTGAGGATATACCCACCGAGGCAAGTGTGCCAAGTATCGTTGCAATCACGGCAGAGACTACCGCAAGCCATAGCGATAAAAACAGTGCGTTTAACAGGTCCTCGTTCTGGAAAAGCTCGACATACCATTTTAGCGTAAAACCGGAAAATACGGCATAACTTTTACTCTCGTTAAAGGAGTAGACCATCATTATTAATATCGGCAGATATAAAAACGACAGGGCAAGTACCATATATATATTAGCGATCTTTTTCATATCATACCCTCCATACTCTCCTCGTCACCAAGTTTATTTGTAAGTGACATACAGGCAAGGACTATAAGCATAAGCACAAGTGCCATTGCTGACCCAAGTCCATAGTTGTAGGAGTTGCCAAGGAATTGCAGCTCGATTACATCACCGATAAGCATTGTAGACCCACCGCCAAGCATACGTGATATAATAAATGTACTGATAGCCGGAACAAACACAAGGGTTACGCCGGTAGTTATTCCGGGGATAGAAAGTGGTAAAAGCACCTTTTTAAACACATCAAATGGGCCGCACCCTAAATCCTGTGCTGCCTGAATTACACTGTTTTCTATCTTAACCATTGTGGAGTACATAGGTAAAATCATAAACGGTAGGTAGTTGTATACCATACCCAGCACTATTGCGCCGTCGGTACCTATCATCTCAAGGGGTGGTATGCCAAACACACCAAGAAACGAGTTAATTATTCCGTTACGCTCAAGTAGTGCCATCCATGCATATGTACGAAGTAAAAAGTTAATCCACATCGGTAGCATTATCATCATAAGCATAAAGCGTTGACGATCCTTTGGGAACCTGCTTATAATAAAGCTCATGGGATAGGCAATGATAAGCGCTATAAGTGTTGCGATTGCAGCAAGTATTATACTGCGTAAAAATACCGGGGTGTAAAGCGTTAAATCGGCGATATGCTCAAGCGTGAATGCGCCGGATTTATCGGTAAAAGCAAAATAGACAACCAACAGTATAGGTGCAAGGATAAATATCATCATCCATGCAATATAGGGTATCGCTACCCGAGATTTTAACAATATAGTTTCCCTTTCGTTATACGATCTCCCGTTCTTCGTACTCCATGATATGTATCTCCTCGGGGCCGATATTTAGCCCTATCATCTCACCTGGAGTCTGGCTTTGGGTGGAGTGTATAATCCAGTCATATCCGGCCGGCTCTACCTCGAGTTCGTAGTGCACACCTTTAAAGACAACATTTTTAACAAGGCCGGTAATCTTGCCTTTTATTGCCGGAACAACCTCTATATCCTCCGGCCTTACTACAACCTGTACCGGCACACGTCCAAAGCCTTTATCAACACAATCAAATGTGGCGCCGGCAAATTCTACAACATAGTCGTTTGGCATAAAGCCGGTTATTATGTTGGATTCGCCGATAAAGTCGGCAACAAAGCTGTTGATAGGTTCGTTGTAGATATCCTGCGGGGTGCCAATCTGCTGTATAAGCCCGTCCTTCATGACCACGACCCTGTCCGACATGGTTAGGGCCTCCTCCTGATCATGGGTTACATATATAAAGGTAATTTCAAGGCTTTGCTGTATACGTTTAAGCTCTATCTGCATCTCTTTTCGAAGCTTTAGGTCAAGTGCACCAAGCGGCTCGTCAAGTAGTAGTAGACGAGGATGGTTTACAAGTGCCCGTGCGATGGCAACACGCTGTTGCTGACCGCCGGAAAGCTTATCGGTAGAACGTCCCTCAAATCCCTTTAGCCCTACCATCTCAAGCATGGATAGAACTCTATCCTTTATCTCGACATCCGGCATCTTTTGTACCCTTAGGCCAAAGGCCACGTTTTCGTATACATCAAGATGTGGAAATAATGCGTAGCGCTGGAAAACTGTGTTTACATTGCGCTTGTAGGGGGGGAGTGTGGTGATGTCCGTACCGTCGAACATTACCTTTCCGTTTTGGGGAATAATAAAACCGCCGATTACCCTCAAAGTTGTGGTTTTACCACAGCCTGAAGGTCCCAGCAGCGTTACAAACTCCTTATCCAAAATCTCCAGTGAAAAATTGTCAAGAATCTGATCCCGACCAAAACTCACATCAATATCGGTTAGGTTGATTAGTGCTTGTTGAGACAATAAAGTTTCCCTTTCAAAATTCTTTTCAGTCAATATGACTGAGTGGTAAATCGTGTATCTTATTGCATAGCCGCTAATAGCTTTTATGCAGTATAAGCTTTTCGCTGTAGATCTGCCTTACCTTACTGTGATACTCCTGTGTGGAAAGGTGGCTATCCTCCACCTCTACCATGCGGTGCTGTATCTCGGCAAGCTTTTGCATCTTTTGGGTGTTTATCATATTGTCGATAGCTTTATCGTTGTTAAATACGCTTACAGTTTCCACATTAAAGAAATAGTGATAAAGTGCCGATGTGCAGACTACAATAAGATAGACAATAGTCATACTTAGAAATACAGCGTAGAACACAACCCTAATATTTATAAGAACTGAATCGTAGCCGGCAGTAGTAGATTCGATGTTGGACACCCACGGCTCAAAGTTTATAAATATATATATTATTATCATAAGCGATAGCAAAATATCAAGGCTTAAAAGCCCGCGGCGGCGTATAAGCCCATAGCTAAAGTAGGCAAAGCAGGCGACAAACATTATAGCAAGGGAGATCATATAGCTGTTAAAATCATTAAGGCGGGTATATACCGGAATATCCGCACCGTTAAATGCAGCATATACTAGATACTCGTTTATAAAGCTAAGAACAACAACCAAAAATAGGCCGCATTTTATAGATATTCCGATAATCTTACCCGCTAAGCTAAAAACCTGTTTAGCTATACTATTGTTGTTCATAATCTAAAATCCCCTCTGCTCCCGTTACGAAGCTGCCGGCAAACTCTCTTACCTGCCGTGATATCTCCTCTAAAGATATAAATCTTTCATAGTCAAAACGGGAAACCACCATGTAAACCCCGTTTGTAATCTTTGTTACAGTCTCGTTGTCGCTTCGCTTGTTTTTTATATCCTCCATGCTTTTGCCGGAGAATACCACCCTTGATACAGTAGAAAATTGATTACTTCCATACGAGAATATTACACCGTAATCGTTACGGTATATCTGCTCAAGGTTGCAAAGTGCCTGTAGCTGTTTTTCATTAGAAAGGCTAATCTGCGCAATCTCTTTATCGTCGGAGCCAAGTAGGGTAAGATGCCCATCCTGGGTGTAGATTACCGTCTCGAATCCGGTATAGTCATTTATCTCGTTATATATCTCGATAATGGCCGGTACATCCTGTATCATATCATCGACTTTTTCATTATCACGGTGTATGCTTACCACAGCAAACATCACCACCGATATAATGGTGAACAGCATAAAGATAATACAACCACCTGTAATCTTGGCAAGTGGACCCTTAGTCATCCTATAGCACCTCTCCATGTGTTAGCCTGACTGAGTAAATTTAAAGGCGATCTGCCTATTTGTTTCTTTTTTCCAGATACCTTTCAAGTATTATTGCTGCGGCAACCGCATCTTCATCATCGTTGCGTTTTTTGCTTTTTTTGCCGTTCTTTTTCATTGCATCCTGTGCCTCTTTTGAGGAGCTGTCCTCCTCGATATAGTCGACCGGCACCTCTAAAACCCCGCTTAGAATACCGCCTAGGCGGCGGCACTGCTCGGCATGTGGGTGGGGGTTGCCGTCATCATAAACCG
>CAYJKW010000009.1:46734-55942 GCA_964370765.1 uncultured Oscillospiraceae bacterium | reverse complement strand
TAATCATGAACTCTTGGAAGTCAACAGTGGAGTCTGCATGGCTACCACCGTTTACAACGTTCATCATTGGAACTGGAAGTGTTTTGCCGTTAAAGCCGCCAAGATATTTGTAAAGAGGCATGCCATAGAAATCTGCAGCTGCATGAGCACAAGCCATGGATACACCAAGTATAGCATTTGCACCAAGCTCAGATTTAAAATCAGTACCATCAAGATCAAGCATAACCTTGTCGATAGCATTTTGATCAGTTACATCCATGCCAATAATTGCTTCTTCGATTTTATTGTTTACGTTATCTACTGCTTTTGAAACGCCTTTACCAAGGTAGCGAGCTTTATCGCCATCACGAAGCTCAAGAGCCTCTCTCTCACCTGTGGATGCGCCAGACGGAACCATTGCGCGACCAAAAGCACCAATTTGTGTTGTAACCTCAACTTCGATAGTTGGATTACCGCGTGAATCAATAACTTCGCGTGCATAAACTTTGCTGATGATAGACATTTAAAATCCTCCTGAATTATTAATTTTATTTGTAATTCTTTTAAGTATTATATCACATTGTCTTATGCAAGTAAAGAGAAAAAACCTTTTTTTTAGTTGATTTTGCGGATTTTAGTATGATTGTTGTTATTTGCTAAAATGTAATCATAAAGCCGATGATTTTAGTTTCATTTTTAGCAAACATCAAAGATACTTTTGAATAGCACCGCATGTAGAAATTAAAAATACACTAGCATATATTCCAATATTCACCCCTGTTTTAGTTTGAATATTCCCCATTGCTAAGTATTCTATAATTGTATTTAATTATAGACCAATAGGTATAACCGCATCTATATTTAATATAAGATGTCGATTATGTTAGCTTGTAATATTACTTAGATCTTCAATATATAGATATTCGGGATTGGAGTTTAAAAAGTCATCCCAGGTTATTAATGCGGTAACATTGATAGGTACTAAGGTGTTGTAGGGAACTCCACCCGGATCATATGCCGTTACCTCTTGTTCTTCGCTTTTTACAGCTGTTAAAATATACTGTGAATTAGCAGCAATAATAGGGAGTGAGACTTCACCGTCAGCAGACCATTCGCGTTGCATGGCTAGCTCTATCATATAGACCTTTGAAGCAGCAATATCAACTATCTCTTTTTCTTGATGTTCCCCATTATACCCTACTATCTCAAGGTAGTTGTTGTGGACAACCCTAATAAATGATATTTCAGCATTGCCGGAAAGGGTGATGATTAGACTTTCTTCGCCTGTTGTTAGATTAACTAACTTAATTTCACCTGACGATATATCGTAGCTGTATAGCTTATCATCCTGGAACACCACCTTTTTTTCTTGGGGCGAATATTCATAGACTAAAGTTGACTCGCCGATCGATAGGTCATACTTGTAAACTTTACCGTTGTTATCGATGAAAATTGTGTTGTCAAAGGCTGATACAATATACTCTCCATTCTCTACCTCTTTGACAGGGGTAAGATTTCCACTATCTAAATCTATTCTACCAAGAAAAAATTTATGCACTTGATTTTCGTTGGTTGCATAAATTAAATATAACGAGTCGGTAGAGGTAGCTATGGTTCCATGGTTATATGCTGCGCCTGTTCCAAAGTCATAAATGATCTCACGGCCTGCGCCACTTAACTCCATTCGGTACAACACATCTCGGTTAGCTGATACATATTGTCCATCGGATTCAATATTGTCAGTGCTACTGTTACTTCCTAGGTAAAAAAGATGCTCTTGCTCATTATCTAAAAACAAAATACCGCTACCCTGAAAAAATGATGTGCAGCTATCGTCGCTATGCTCACAGTTTGGGGTACTGCAAAGCGGCAGGCGGCTTGCAGTTGCATAATCGGTATAATAGATGTTCGATTCAACCATCTGATAGTATCCGGACTCAGTTCCGACCGCGGCAATGGCTTCGTAGTTATTTGATTTATCAGTGCCTACCTTTAGATCAAGTGAAGCATCTGTTGACAAGGTTGGTGTCGTGTCACCACTAGACTCAGGCAGTGCTCCATCTATTCTTGGTGTGCACGATACAACAAATAAACAAAACGCTAACAATAAAATTAAAACAAGCTTTTTCATAAAATCCCTTATATGGTTTGTCTTACCGATATAGTATAACAGCTGAATTCAAACATAATATAAATTTGTAACCAACAACAGGTTTAATGTAATAAACTACTTTGCTGATTATAATACAACGTTGTATTATAATCAATTGTTTTTTAAATCATAGACTAAACATCCCACTAATCAATTATAATACACACTGCCCAAATGTAAAGAACGGTGGCTTTAACATACATTGCATGGAAGATGTTTTAGCCACCTATTTATTGCATATAAATTAATGCAATAAAGTGTACTGAAAATTATTTTTATTTTTTTATAATTATAGAAATAATTTCTAAAAATATATTGACACATATTCTTTTAAGTGATATTATTGGATTAAGAAAAGCTATTTATTAAATTGAGTTTAAAAGGAAGGAATTATGACTGATTTTCATGGGGTTTATCCTGCGTTCTATGCTTGTTATTCTAAAAACGGAGATATATGCACAGACGGTATAAAAAAATATACCCAATACCTAATCGAAAAAAATGTCAATGGACTTTATGTGGGTGGATCATCTGGTGAGTGCATATATCAATCAAAAGAAGAACGAAAGATTGTCTTAGAGGCTGTAATGGAGGTCGTTAAAGGCACCGGTGTTAAGGTAATTGCACATGTTGCGTGTAACAACACTAAGGACAGTATGGAACTAGCTGCACATGCACAGGGTTGCAAGGTCGATGCAATAGCTGCCATACCACCTATATACTTTCATCTCCCCCCTGCCGCAATAGCTAAGTATTGGAACGATATCAGTAGCTCTGCACCGGATACAGATTTTATAATATATAATATTCCGCAGCTTGCAGGTGTAGCACTTACCGAAAGGCTTTTATCGGAAATGGTTAAGAACAAGCGTGTTGTAGGTGTTAAAAACTCATCTGTATCCACCTGTGATATCATGATGTGGAGAAGCCAAGGAATGCAGGTATTTAATGGGCCGGATGATCAAATGCTTCCAGGACTTAGTGCAGGTGCTTGCGGTGGAATTGGTGGTACCTACGGTATAATGCCGGAGCTGTTTGTAGCACTTTATAAAATGTTTAATTCCGGAGATAATAAATCGGCGATTGCCCTACAGGACGAGATTACTAAAATTGTATTAAAACTTGTAAGCTCCAGTTCCAGTATGTATGCAATTGCAAAACATGTTGTCCTATTACGGGAGGGGATTGACATAGGTGATGTTAGAGATCCACTTCCAAAGTTGGATGATGCAGGCAAAATTGTGGCACAAGAAATTGTGGCGATGATAGGCAATGCGTTACAACTAATAAAATAAAAGTAGCAGGATGTTATTGCGCCCCTTGTCCGGGCGAGCTGTTACACAGATCATTGATATTATCACGCATGGTGCTTGCCCCTTCACAGGCGGTGTGTTGCCATGCGTGAATCATTATAAAGTGTGACCAATAACTTTCAAAATGGTGTATACCATGCATCGTTACATAGCATATAGTTACGAACAATTTAAATTGAGGTTATCATGAAAAAGTATGCGGTAGTAGGCAGCGGCCATTTCGGATCTGAGTTTGCAAGGGCGATAGCAGGTAATAACGAGTGTGAGCTCGTTATGGTTTATAGCCCCTCACAAAGCAGTGAGGTTTTATCAAAAGAGTTAAGCTGCCCCTACACACATGATATAGATGATATCTGGAATAACAAGGAGATAGATGCAGTTATTATTGCATCACCAAACTATCTACACAAGGAGCAGGTAATAGCTGCGGCAAGAGCCAAAAAACACATATTCTGCGAGAAACCTTTTGCGCTTAATATAGAGGATGCAAAGGAGATGCTGGTTGCCTGCAAAGAGGAAAATGTGCTAATTATGGTCGGGCATATAATGCACTTTTATGATGGGCTATATAAGACAAAAGAGATGATAGATAAGGGGGAGTTTGGGGAAATAATAAATATGCATGTGGAGCGAACAGGTTGGGAGAGCAAAAAGCCTCAGGTTAGTTGGAAAAAAATGCAGGACTTGTCTGGCGGGCACCTGTTTCACCATATACACGAGATCGATCTTGTACAGTGGTTTATGGGTCTACCCACCGAACTGTACACTGTTGGTGGCAACCTTGCCCACAATCAAGAGGGCTTTGGAGATGAAGACGACGTGATACTTATTACGTTAAAATTTGGTAATAGTGGTTTTGTGACGATGCAGTATGGCTCAGGTTTTAGGCAGTCAAACCATATTATTCGTATAAACGGTACAAAAAAAGGTGCGCTAATTGATTTCTCCACCGCAAGTGTGTCGGTAAAATCTGATGAGGGGGTACAGCAATTTCCATTGTTCGACGACAAGGAGTGTCAAGACTCTATCCTAGGTCTATTTAAAAAGACGGATGCCGGTATTGCATACGGTAGTGCAAGTCAACGCCCTATTGAATATATACAAAAAAACCTTTTAAGGGAATTTTCTGTGTTTGTGGATGCAGTAGCGGGTAAGGAGATAAAAGCAGAGCATAAAAATCTGTTTGACGGTACCTCGGCATTAAACTCGGTAATTATTGCATCGACCTGTGTTAAGTCACGAAACACAGGTAAGGTGGAGCAAATATAACCAGATACTTTGACTTTAAATGACAGATGCATAGTAAGGCAGTACCATATGATATGGTACTGCCTTTAATAGTAAAATGTTTATATCAAGTGGTTATCTATTCACAACCCTTTTTGTAAATAGACTGATAAACAAGGTAATTACGATTGCCCCTAAAATAACGAAGCTTTCATGTCCGATAAAATATTCAAAAGCAAGTCCGTATAATGCTTGTCCGATAGGAGATGCAAACATTGATGCTGTCATTACAAAAGCCATTATTTTCCCTACCATGTTTTCCGGAGTCTCAGCTTGAATATAGGTTATTATAATAACCGAAGCAATAGTTGAGATGCACATTACCAAAAATGCACTTATCATAATTAAAACATACGAAATAATATAGGCGTTTTCAATATACATCGCTGCCGACATTGGAATAAGACTTATAGATATTAAGGCGAAACATATGGGTAGCTTTATTATATTTATTTTTCTACTTAAAACCCCGGCGATAATACCTCCAACAAGGCCACCTAAAGCAAGGGCGCTTAAGGTATATCCATACATTTCTTTTGATAGGTTAAGTCTTTCGGTAATAAGGACAGCTAGGGAAATAATAATAAGTGCACTTATAAAAGCGTTTAACATACAGGTTACAAACATCAGTTTTTTGAGGGTCGGTTTTTCCTTGAATATAAAATTCACCGAAACTCTCATGTCGCTTTTCACCATATCTATCATAGTAGTGCTAGTAATAATTTTTTTGTATGGAATTTTAATAAACAGCTCTAATATCGCTGAAGCAAAAAAGCAGATAAATGATACCATAACAATCGGAATAATCCCATAGTTTGTAAGAAGTATACCTCCAATAAAAGGTGAGATTAAATTTGAAAGACCACTAATACTGCTCACTATTCCATTGCCACTAACAAGTATCTTTTCATCAAGCAGCATAGGGATGCTTGCCTGTACTGTGGGTTGATATAGGCCGCTAATACTAAATAGAATTATAAGTGCAACGACAATCAGTGGTATTAGCGAAACGCTGTTCATAGTGATATAGAAAAACAACATTAAAAGTCCCGTTATAAAATCAAGTGTAACCATAATATTTCGCTTGTTTGCTCTATCTGCTATGATGCCACCGACAGGCATAAGTACAACTAACGGTAAAAACGATACAGCACTGACTACACCAAAAATTGCCGACGATCCTGTTATATCAAGCAGGTGAAGTGGCAATGCAAAACGTAGTATACCGTTGCCAAAAAGTGAAATGATCTGCCCGACAACTACCAAAACAAAGTTTTTATTTGTAAGTTTAGTGGATTTCATTACACACACTCCATTTTATTTACCTTTTTAAGAAGTCCTAAAAATATGATTATTGATATTATAAGAAGTAAACTTGTTGCTACTATAAATGCGATAAATGAATCTGCACCAAGTAGCATCACTGAGTTTCCAAAAGGCGAAACAAGTATTGTCGCTGTAACTATTGGCACAATGATTGATTTTTTGTAAAAGCCTAATCTCAATGCGATAAGCCCTATAAAATTGGATACAAATGCAAAAATTAATGTTAATCTAAGTATCAAGGCCATATCGTTAAAAGCTTTTAAGGTAAGCCCCACTGCATTGCCCAAAAAGCCCACAGCTAAACAGGCAAGAATATTCACAATAAATATCATGGCAAAAACAAAGATGAAAATAAGAAAAAGTTTTGCCAGCAGAATGCGACTTCGCTTTTGAGGGTATGTAAAAAGCAGGACATTTCTTTTACCTGCGTATTCCTCGACTACAAATTTAGCATACATCACCGATGATAAAATAGAAAAGGCGCTCATTGACATTATTGATACCATCATGATAATCATAGCGGGGTCGGAAAACTCCTGTGCCGATGGGTCACTTGGCTCAATAATTGGAACTGCACAAAATAAAATCCCCATTGCAATTACAGCAATAAATATTCCTAAAATACTAAGTAGGTAAGGTTTTAGGTTGTTTTTTTTAAGTTCAAGAATAATTAATTTCATCATACTAGCCACGCATCCTTTCGATCAAATGATTCTCTATATCATTGCCATGTTTTTTCTTTAAATCCCCTATTTTACCTAGTCGCTCTAATTTGCTATTCGAAATTACAACTACACTTTCAGCTGTTTGAAGCACCTCGCCTAAAATATGACTCGATAGAATAACGGTTGTACCTTTATCACTAAGTGCGATAAATAGTTCGCGCATTTCCTTAATTGCAACAGGGTCAAGACCGTTAATAGGCTCATCAAGAAGTATTATTTCGGGATTATGGCTTATGGCTCTTGCGATTGCAAGTCGTTGCTTCATTCCCATAGAAAACTTTGAGACACTCTTGTTTTTTACATTTACAAGACCAACACTGTTTAAAACCTCATCTATGTTGGCTTTTACCCCTAAGTACTCTAAATGTATTTCGAGATTTTTGTATGCCGTTAAGTGATCGTAAAAAACCGGTGTTTCTATTAGCACCCCAAGCCTACTTAGAACTCTGTCGCGTTCATTCCAGGGTGAATGTCCAAAGATTTGAATCTCGCCAGCTGTTGGTTCCAAAAGTCCTGCTAACAACTTAAGCAACGTAGTTTTTCCGGCACCATTACTACCAAGCAGGCCAATTAGTTCGCCCTTTTCAACCTCGAAATTGATGTGGTTTAGCACTAATGTACTGTCATAAGTTTTGCATAGATGTCCTGTTTTGATTATACTTTCCAAATTAATATCCTCCTATTGTTCTGTATACATACATACGGTCGGTATGTATAATATTATAAATAAGCTGCTCATATTCAGAGCAGTTATTTTTTATATTGATTTAAGTTTTTCAATTGTTTCTTCATCAAACAAGGTAAATTTGTATTGTTTGACAATTTCATTAATCATGCTGCATTTTGCCGGCAACCCATCCCTATCGGCACCAAGAATGGTAGGGTTAAGCCATACATTAATTAACAGTGTAATTAACTCCGCAAGCTCATAGGGTTTGTCGGTATAAATTGTTCCGTCCAAAACGCCTTCTTCAATTATTGGTAAAATGTAGTTTGGGACAACGTCATAACAAGAACTTTTAAGTTGCATGACCAAAAATTTCGGATTATCCAAAAGGCTCGGTGTCATCCTGATAAGTGTTTTTGTGGTTTGACTATGCACACTTGTTTTTACAAGCTTTTGTAGTTTTTCGGCACCTTTTAAGCTTTTATCATTTTTTATCTCAATTAATACAACGTTATTGCTTTGCGAAACCCTTGTTCCAACAGCATCAAAAATTTCCTCCTTTGACTTGAAGTGGTGATAGATTGCCCCTTTTGTTAGGTCGCCAAGCTCGTTTAAAATATCTTGTAAACTTGTATTATCATATCCTTTTTCAAGAAAAAGCTTTGTAGAAACATCCAGTATTCGTTCAACTGTTTGCTCAGGATATTTATTTCTTGCCAACGTTTACCTCCATACACTCTTAGCATAGGTCTACAATAACATACCGACAGTATGTTTGTCAATAAAAATTATTATTAATCTTTCATAATAATCTTCTTTTATTGCGTTAAAAAAGTGCAACAGCATTCTGTGTTGCACTTTTTTAGTGTTAATTAAATTATTTACCAAGATAATGCACTCTCTACCTTGGCAGGGTTTTCGGGATTTCCTATTAACGGAACATTGCGATCTAAGGCGCTTAGTGTATCCATCTGCTGCGCTGTAAGTGTAAAGTCAAAAATATCAATATTTGCCTTTATGCGCTCGGCATTAACCGACTTAGGAATTATAGAAATTCCGGATTGGACAAGGAATTTCAGCGCAATTTGCACTGTGGATTTGTTATGTTGTTTTGCTATTTCAAGCAGTGATGGATTATTAAATAATTCAGGCTCCCTAAACTGCCCTAACGGGGAGTATGCTTGGTGAGAAACGTTGTACTTTTTCATCCATTCGGCGCACTCTTTCCTTTGGCAAAGAAGATGTGTTTCTATCTGATTCACAGCGGGTTTAATCTTGTTATAGCCGATTAAATCCACTAATCGATCTGCATTAAAGTTGGAAACACCGATATTTTTTATTATCCCTTTATTATAATATTCTTCCAAAACACGATATGCAAAATAGTAGTCATTAAAGGGCCAGTGAAGCAAAACAAGATCAATATAATCAAGCTGTAGTTTTTGTAGTGATTGCTCTATAGTCTCTGCAGCTTTAGAGTATGCTTTAAAAGGAAGCTTTGTTGTTACGAAAATATCTTTTCGGTTCAACGAACTCTGCTTTAAAGCTGTCCCAACATATTCCTCGTTATTGTATGCAGTTGCTGTATCAATCAGTCTGTAACCGACTTCAAGTGCATACAATACGCTTTTTGTGCAGTCCTCACCATTAATCTGATATGTTCCAAATCCGATTAGCGGCATTTTATCACCGGTGTTTAATGTGATATAATCCATATAAGCTCCTTGTTTTTATTTGTATACAGAGAATCCGCCGTCTA
>CAYJKW010000009.1:18986-46724 GCA_964370765.1 uncultured Oscillospiraceae bacterium | reverse complement strand
GTTGTGTCCGGTAACATAATCGGATGCTGCGCAAGCTAAAAAGAAAGCGGCACCCTTTATATCTGCACCGATTCTCCCCATGTGACCTGTCATTGTTTTATCACTATACTCATCTATAAAGCCTTGAGGTAGGATACTATTGTCAAATCCACCCGGCGATATAGAGTTAGCGCATACACCATAAGGGGCAAGGTAGGCAGCAAGATCTCTTGTCATTCCTATAACACCACCCTTTGCTGCGGCATAGTCTATGGGTTGTTGCATCTTTCCATTTTTGTGGTAGATACTCCGATCTCTTCCAACCAGTGCGGCAATGCTACCTATTGTAATTATTTTGCCGTATTTTTGCTCTACCATATATTTAGCAGCCTCTTTACAGCAAAGTAGTGATCCGGTTAGGTTTAGGTGTATCATGTCAGCGATTATGTCAGGGTCTCTTAAAAGCAGATCTCCCTCAGCTTTGCCGGATCCGCCACCAGCATTACTTATTAAAATATCAATACGCCCTAAAAGCTTATTTGCATCTGCAAAACAATCAATAATCTGCTGTGATTCTCTTTGGTCAAGAGGCAATCCGTAACATTTTATACTATACTTTTCTGTAAACTCTTTAGCTACCTGCTCTGCTTTTTCAGCACTGCGCGATGTAAGCACAAGTGAGCATCCTGCCTCAGCTAATCCTGTCGCCATATCACGGCCTAACCCTGAAACACCACCGGTAATAACCGCGGTCTTACCTGTGAGGTCAAATAGCTCGGTTATCTTCTTCTCTTTCATCTTTCCTCCCTGACTGATTGTTACTATAATGCAAGTCTATAAATGGCCTCAATATCATCTACTGATAGGACCTTTACACAACCCACTTTTATAGTTTCGTTTCGGGTTACCGCCCTTGCCATAACTTTAAATTTAGAGTCATCTATTCCATAAGCAGATAGTGTTGTGGGTAGGCCTAAGTCGTGAATGAAATTTTCAAGTCGTTTAATTCCCATAAGCGCAGTGGCCTCCTTGTTTTCAGCATCCAGCTTAACTCCGAAAACATTTACCGCTAAACATGCAAATCTATCAACATCTTCTTTATAGCAGAATTTCATCCATGCCGGCATTACAATAGCCAGTCCAGCACCGTGTGATAGGCCATAATATGCACTAAGTTCATGCTCGATTCGATGTGACGCCCAGTCGGTGTCGCGTCCTACCGTAAAAACATCGTTATGAGCCATGCATCCGGCCCACATTATCTCTGCACGTGCGTCATAATCTTGTCCGTCGTTTATCACTGCACAACCACTTTGAACGACCGATACCATCAGGCCTTCAATCATTCTGTCTACTGATGAAACAGATGGGGTGTTAGTAAAATAACGCTCATGAAGGTGCGCATAGATATCACAAATACCGGCAGCCGAGTTAGTTTTATCCACCGACATTGTAAATTTTGGGTTTAAGATTGAAAATTGTGGTCGCATAAATTCATATGCCATGCCGTATTTTTTATATTCCTCTTCATTAGTGATTACAGCCGAGTTGCTCATCTCACTTCCGGCTGCAGCCATGGTTAATACAACACCAACCGGTAGTGAAGCTGTTGCGGTTGCACTTTTCTCGTACAACTCCCAGATATCACCGTCAAAAAGTGCCCCGATGGCAATAGTTTTTGCAGTGTCAATAACACTACCACCCCCAACAGCTAATAAAAGACCAACATCGTTATCTCTGCACAGCTTTACACCTTCTCTTGCCTTTACAAGGTCCGGATTTGCTTTTATGCCACTAAATTCAATATATTTTATACCGGCATCATTAAGTTGTTTCGTCACGATGTCGTAAATTCCGTTATCTTTTATGCTTGATTTTCCATAGCACAACATAACAGTTTTATTGGTTCTTGTAGTTATTTCTGACTTTAAACTTTCGTGAGATTGGGCTCCGAAAATAATTTTAGTAGGTAAACTAAATACAAAATCTTTCATATAAAATTTTATCTCCCATCTATCCCTTTACTGCACCGGAGGTTATTCCACCTATTATGTAGCGTTGGAATGCAAAAAACAATAGTAATGGTGGTAATAATCCTATTAATGAACCGGCTGCTAATATATGCCAGTGTACCGTAATCTCTGAGATTAATGAGTTTAACCTCATTGTAAGTGGTAATTTTTCCGGACTGGTCATTACAAACAACGGTATTACAAAGTCGTTGTAGGCACCGATAAATGCAAACGTTGCCGCCACAGCGATACCGGGCGTACTTATTGGTACTATGATTTTGGTGAACAACTTTATAATTCCGACACCGTCGATTAAAGCAGCCTCTTCGATCTCTTTTGGTAATCCGGAGAAAAAGCCAACAAGTAACCATACTGTCATCGACAGGTTAACTCCGGTCAATATAAATATTAGTGTAGGAACCTTGTCAGATAGACCGAAATCAATTAGCGATGTATAGATTGACGGCATTACAATAATTCCTGCCAACATCTGTGTCCATAACAGCAAGAATAGCATGACTTTGCGTCCGGGAAAACTAAAACGTGTGATTGTATATGATGCCGGTATTGCAATTAACAGAACAAGTGATACCGTTAAAAGTGAGTATACAAAGCTGTTAATAAAGGGCCTTGATATACTGTTAAATGCTTCAACAAAGTTAGCGAATGCCCAATATTTTGGATACAAAAGCGGTTCCATCAAGTTTGAATAGGGGGTAAGTGCAATGATTAATGCGCCATACATTGGTATAACAGCAAAAAGAATAGCAGCTATTCTAAATATCCATAGCAAAAAATGGTTTGATGGGTTACGCTTCTTTTTTAATACTAAATTATTTTCCATCTACCAAAGCCTCCCCTCCACCTAAAACGCGCCAGTACACCAGTGTGATGACAGTTAATATAAACATAGAGATAAGAGACAACACACTTGCTGCACCTAAATCATAAAAGTTAAATATTTCGGCATAGATCTTAATCGGAAGAATTGTAGTAGCATCTACAGGGCCACCTCTTGTCAATGTGTAGATAATATCAAACACCATAAATGTAGAAACTGTAAGTATAATTCCGCTGGTCAAGGTAGCAGGTTTCAGTTGCGGAAAAATAATATAGATGAATTTTTGGTATTTAGTACAGCCGTCAACGCTTGCAGACTCTAAAATTTCCTGTGGTATGTTTTGTATTGCAGCGTAGTAGACAACAAAGGCAAAAGGAGCAGCTCTCCATATTCTGGCAAGAATAACGCTGAACATTGCATTTTCATAGGATAAAAACGCTAAAGGTTCAAGGGCGTTAGTAATAGTTAAATAGACTACGTTAAGCAGTCCGAAAGATGGATGGTATAGAAAGTACCAAGAGGTTGCAACAATTATCAAAGGCATTGTGTATGGTAAAAGACATAGCATAACACAAATTCTCTTGCATTTAAACTTTCCTTGCATAACCATTGCAGCCGCAAGACCTAATATTAATGATGGAACAATGGATCCAAATGTCCATACAAGTGAATTGCGGATGATAGGTAACAAGTAATCCTGCACCTTCGCAAAGTTTGCGAACCCAATAAAATTGTTCATCCCGCCCATTGTGTTCATAAACGAATAACGAAAAGTGTTAATCAGAGGCACTAAGTATATGCTAATTATCATTACTAAAAGTGGTATTATGAAAAGTAGCATCCTCTTTCTGATTCTTTGCATCGTTTCACCTCCCCATAAGATGGGCGTGGTGGTAGCAGTTGCACCACCACGCCCGATGATACTAATTAAATGCGTTTAGATTCCGAAACGTGAATTAATAGTATTAATTACCTCTTCGGCTTCAACAGCACATTCCTCTGCAGTAGATTGGCCTAATAGATATTTTTGCCATACTGGATATAGCTCTTTCTCGAATGCACCTGCTCCAGGATGAGATTTACCCATTCTTGGAACCATGGTGTAGTCTTCAAGTGTAGTTAGGAACACATTCCAGAAGTCATAGCTAAATTCAGGTTGCGAACGCTCATACTCTGTGTATGGTGTGCCGCCGTATGCTACATGATGTGCATATGTCTGCTCTTCGGAGGAAAGGAAGCTAATAACCTTACCGGCTGCCTCTGCCTCTTCTTCGTTTGTTATTACCCAACCATCAGCGCCAAAGTAGTTGTATTTGCCGGCAGGGCCTTCAACCATTGGAGCTAAGCCGATGATTGTTTCGTTAAGGTCATCGCCATACTTTGCCTGTAGTGCTGGTACTGCCCATGTGGAATCAGAAATAATCATGCCAAGTTCGCCGTTAACAAACATTGTACGGTTGTCGCCACGCTCCATCTCTATGTAGTTAGATGGTGCTACTTCTGTAAGTTGTTTTGCAAACTCAAGCGTTGCAATACCCTCTGGGGTGTTTATGCGTGGGGTATTGTCATCGTTAATTATCTGTCCACCAATGCTTTGGAACATTAATAATAACATATGGTCATGGAGTGTTGTACCTTTACCGGGGAAACCAAGGCCTGCAAAGTCAGTATTGTCGGTTATCTGTTTTGCATAGTCATAAAGCTCGTCCCAGTTAGTTGGAGGTGACTCCGGATCCAAGCCAGCCTGCTCAAATATTTCTTTGTTGTAGTAAACCATAAAGCCGGATACACCCTGTGGCACACTATATAGTACTCCGTCAAGTTTAACAGCTTCTACAACTGATGCAGGTAGTAGGTCGATAACTTCTTGATCTACATAACCTTCAAGTGGTACAAGTTTGTCTGCCACATATGTATCGCTAAGTGCGTAATCCCACCAAAAAATTACATCGGCCTGTGTATCGGATTGGAAATAGGTTGGGTACTTTTGTATCCATGATGTCCATCCTTCGTATACGGGCTGTAGTTCAATATCCGGATTATTAGCATTAAACTCTTCTGCGGCTGGTTCCATAAACGAACGTACTTTTTCTTCATCACCGGGACGTAAAACAGTTATCACAGTCTTCTCGCCACTGCCTTCTTCTGCAGGTGCTTCACTATCTTCGGTTGCAGCAGCACCATCAGTCGATGTTTCTGTCTGTGCAGGTTCGCCGCAAGCAGTTATCCAAAGCGCCATGGATAATAGTAAAAGCCAAGCAATAAATTTTTTTGTCTTCATAAAAGCATCCTCCATAATAATTTTTATATATTAAGAAAAAATGTTCTTTCTTAATAAAATAGTATGACGCTATCGTCAGTATCTTGTAGCTGCAGGAATAACTATTTTTAGTTAACAAGGTTTTGCGGTGTCTTGCCGTTTAAAACATCAACGATGGCCGTTGAGGTTAGTGTACAGTCTGCAATTGCTGCTTGATATGTAGACCCTCCGACATGGCTTGTACATACAACGTTTGGCATCTTTAGTAGCGGATTGTCAGCAGCTGGTGGCTCTGTTTCAAATACATCTAAGCCTACAAACCCAACCTTGCCAGATTGCACGGCATCAATTAAAGCTTTTTCGTCGCAAACAGTTCCTCTGGACGCGTTAAGGAATATTACCCCATCCTTCATCTGGGAAAAAGCCTCGGCATTTACAAAGTGTAATGTTTCTTTCATTGCAGGGATATGTGTGGAAACTATATCCGCATTTTTGTATAGCTGAGATAGATCGACTGATTTAACCCCTAAAGCATCACCTGCTTCTTTATTAAAGTAAGGATCGTAGGCGATAATCTCTGCGTCGAATGCTTTTGCTTTCTTTGCAACAAGCTGTGCTATTGCACCAAATCCCAAAAGTCCGATTGTTTTCCCTTTTAGCTCTGTGCCATATAACATGTTAAAACTGCCGGTTACAACACTGTTATGTATAGCAACTATATCCCTTAGGCAAGCAAGCATTAATCCCATTGTCAACTCAGCAACACCGTTTGCGTTTGCCGAACCGGTATTGGTTACCGTAATGCCATACTCTCTTGCTTTTTTGCAATCGATGTTATCAAGACCTTTGCCGGTTTTTGCAATTATCTTTAAGTTTTTAGCGATTTTAAAAACCTCTTCGTCCCATTTTCCACCGCCGCCTACTATTATACCGTCAATATCCGGAAGAACATCCTTCCAATCGTCTGCACTCATACCTCTATCTTCGTTTTCGATTAGCTCGTATCCTTCGTTTAATAGTAGCTGTCGTGCAGGTGGATGCTTATCTAAAAACGATGGAATAACCACAAGAATTTTTGCCATGTTAAACTCCTAATTGTTGTTTATTACTTAACCTTTACTTTAAAAACGGCTTTTCTTAATGGGCCAACACCGTTGAGCGGGATTTTTCCACGATGACCTTCTTGAGGATAAAATACTACAAAATCTCCGGGGCGAGTAGTTACTACATCTCTTATATCCGCCTTGTATAAGATTGCTTCCATATCCTTGTCATACGGATCACTAACTTCCAATCGCGACACATCGTCAAATGACATGCGTTCGCCGCCGCTAAGAATGTAGTGCACATCGATGTACTCGATATGACTTTCGTATTTTACGTCATCCTCGGTTGTCTCGTATTCGACAACATTTGCAAATAAATCTTCGCCATCAATGTCGTTTCTTCCGTTAGATAACGAATTAAGGTCATTTGCCTCGATGAATTCAAAGATTCTTTTCAGCCATGGTATGTCACTGTACAAATTCGAGTTTTTTACTGAATCGTAAATCATAAATTCCTCTCTGTAATTAAAATAATATTAGGTTACAACAACATATTAGCGGTTTAATATTAAGTTAGTTGTGTAACTGCAGTGGACATTCGCTTAAATCTCAGTGATAGCAAACTGCACATCGATCGACACCGAGTGATTTTCGGTCGTGCTACATTCTACCTACAACCTCCTTTCAGTTAAGTTTTTAAAAATTAAATGAGTACTTTTTTGTAGTCACTGAGTTTAAAATGTATTTAGCTCTAATATAAAGCACCATAGATTTTGGTTCAGGGCATTTAATTATGATAATCCATGTAATGGCGAAAGCAGAAATAATAAACCCTATTAAAAAATGAATTTAAAATCGTAAAAAACCATATATTTTTAATGCGATTTTATAAACTATGCACTTATATTAACACTTATGGTTGGTGCTGTCAATACAGAAAGCAAAATTTATTTAAAAAAGATATAAATTTTAAATAATTTATACAAAATATACAAAAATCATAAAATACTGTCACGCAAACGCGAAAAGATGGTTTTCAACAGAGTTGAACGATTTACTATTGAAACAAAAATTTTACACTTTGATTTTAAATTTAGTAATAAATATTTTAATACATGCGTAGTTCCAATGAATAGAGAGTATAAAATAGTTGACAAAACAGATTTCTTGATATATAATAAAGTCAATTTAATAAAGAGGGTTGTGAAATGAATGTTAATGTTTTGTCAGGACAACAGGTCGAGAAGGCAAAGAACAAAAAGTTGATTTGTGATGTTTTGCTAAAATCAAGCAGTATGACAAAGAAACAACTCGCGAAAAGCGTGGATATTAGCATAGTAAGTATAACAAAAAATGCTGATGAACTAATTGAAAAAAACGTGTTGTTGGTAGAGGGGGTTGAGGAGCACCTTGCAAAAGGACGAAAACCGGCAGTACTTAGCATTAACAAAAACTACAAATATGTTTTAGCTGTTGATCTTGGGAAAAATCCGGTTGGGGTTTGTGTTGGTAATTTAGCCGGCGATATTCTATATAGTGACAGCTACACTATAGGTGAACCTCAGCAAGGGGATGAGATTATCAACGATATAATACTGCTGTTGTTTCGCATGTTGGCAAAACACGCTATACCGTCTTCCGATGTTGGTTGCATTGTAATTGCAAACCCCGGTATTCCTTATGGTGATACCGGCACGATAATTCGCCCTGCACAGATCGCTGAAAAATGGGCTAACTTGCCAATCTCTAACATATTTCAAACTAGCTTTCATACAAAAAATGTGATTGTTAAAAACGATATAAATTTAGCAGCATTAGGTATGCTTAATAAATACTCCCCTGTTGATCAAAATAACTACGTGCTGCTAAGAATTGATGCAGGAATAGGCATAGGAATTGTATTAAACGGTAGCCTGTACGAGGGGTTAGCGCATAGTGCCGGTGAAATGGGTTATGTAACCACTGTAGACAAATCGGGCAAGGTTATGCGGGAAAGTTATGAGAACATTGCAACTTTACCGGTGTTTATTTCCACTATAAAAAAACTTGTTGCAGAAAAAAAAGATGGTAAACTATATGATTTTGTTAATGGAGATATACAAAAAATAACACTACAAACCATTAGTAAATTTGCAGTTGATGACTCGATAGTTAAAAAACAGATAGAAAACTTGGCGACCATTGTAGGTATTGCTACAATTAACGCATTATTGTTATTAGATGTTTATACCGTTATTTTGGATGGCGATGTGCTTTTGTTAGGAAAGACATTTGTTAATTGCTTTAAAAACGTGTTAAACAGCGATAGAAATAACGATAACAAGATAACGATAAAGGTTGCTGAAGATGGATTACCGTTGCTTGGCTGCCTAAAAAAAGGAAGCGACGAGATCATAGATAAAATATCAAAAACAATTTAGATTATTCATGAGGCTACTATGGACATTCAACAAATCAAACGTTACCGCAAAAGATTACAACTGGAATTAAACGAACGAATGCTACCTTTTTGGGAGGGAAAGCTTGATAAAACCTATGGAGGTATGCCAACATTTTTGGATGGTAATGGCGAAACATTCTCTACCGATAAGGGTGTTTGGTTTCAAGGGCGGGTTGCCTGGACCTATTCATATCTGTGCAATAAGCTTGGAGTCAACGAAGAATGGCTTGATATTGCAAGCAATTGTAAAAATTTCATGGATAACTATTGCTTCGATTCAGATGGCAGAATGTATTTTACTGTCACTCGTGATGGCAGGCCAATAAGAAAAAGACGGTATATCTTTAGTGAATCCTTCTATGTTGCCGGTTGCGCAGAATATGCATTGGCAAGCAAAAACAAAGCTTCACTTAATGATGCAAAAAAAGTATACGAGTTTATAAGTAAAATATATAAAAATCCTGCTAACGACCCGTACAAAGTACCACCAAAATATAATCAATCGGTTAGGCCGATAAAATCGCTTGCATATCCAATGATAATGCTTAATATTAGCGGTGTTATGGGCAGGTGTGACCCCGATAACAGTGATTACTACAAAGATAAGTCAATGCAGTTTATTGATGATATTATAAAGTATCATTATCATCCTCACAAACAAGCGTTGATGGAGACGGTAGGTATCAACGGTGAGTTTATAGATGAGCCTATCGGTAGAACAATAAACCCTGGGCATGCAATTGAAGCGGCATGGTTTCTTATGAGTGAGGTTAAGAAAGTTAAAGATTCAAATGATCTTATGCTTAAGGCTACAAATATACTGGACTGGTCGCTAGAGCGTGGTTGGGATACAGAGTATGGTGGCATTAACTACTTTGTAGATATAGACGAGCGCCCGATGGAACAATACGAGCATGACATGAAACTATGGTGGCCCGGTGCAGAAGCCTTGATTGCTGTACTAATGGCATATCAACACAATAAAGATGAAAAGTATCTTAAATGGTTTGAAAAAATATTCGATTATTGCTTTGATCGCTTTTCCGATGCCGACAAAGGCGAGTGGGTGGGATATTTAACACGTGATGGACAGTGGCAACACCCTGTGATCAAAAGCAATTGTTACAAAGGGCTTTTTCACGTTACACGTATGTTATTAATGTGTGACGAGTTGCTACAAGAATTGGAGACAGGTGGGTTAGATGAGAGTGATGGCAATAGCGGCACATCCCGATGATATAGAGATTTCATGTGCAGGAACACTAGCTTTATGCAAGAACAGAGGTGACGAGATAACAATGTGTTATGTGGCAAACGGGAATAAAGGCCACACAACAATCCCTTCACAGGAACTTTGCGAAATAAGATTACAGGAGTTTATCAGTTCGGCAGCACTTTTGGATGCTGATGTGATTTCTTGCGGCATAGAAGATCTTTGTGTTTATGCTGACAATAAACTGCACCGCGAAAAAGTGATGGATGCGATAAGGCAGGCAAGGCCGGATGTAATAATTACTCACAGTCCGGATGATTACATGCCTGATCATGTTGCAGTTAGCAAGTTAGTGTTTGATGCATCCTTTATCGCCACATTGCCACACTATGTTTCAGACGAGCAACATCACCCTAAGTTAACCCCAATCTATTACATGGATACGCTTGCCGGTCTAAACTTTATTCCTACAGAATATGTAGACATAACAGATGTGATGGATATAAAGATGAACATGTTAGCCAAACATCAAAGCCAACTAAAATGGATGAATGACCATGATGGAATTGATTTTAATGAGTTTGTACAAAGCTGTGCACGGTACAGAGGTTTACAGTCCGGAGTAAAGTATGCAGAGGGATTCACACAGTGTCTAGCATGGCCAAAGGTTAAAACGAAACGATATTTACCATAATTTTTTGGAGAAGTTGATATGATAGATTTGAAAGAATTATACAGATGGTGTTCTGTGCCGGTGGAAGAACTTGTTGGACATAGCGAGCGCAAGGTTGCCCTGCGTTTAGTACAGGATGCAAAGGAGCTTGGTATCGTAATGGCGAGAGAATTCGCCGAAGATATCAAGGCTGCTAACAGCGAAGGTAGGGTTTATCGAGCAATAATACCCTGTGGTCCTAAAGAATGGTACGATCCTTTTGCGGCGATAGTGAATCAAGAGGGAATATCGTTAAAAAACATGGTGTGTTTTCATATGGACGAAAATCTTGATTGGGAGGCAAAGCCGCTTCCTAAAAACGATCCTAATAACTTTCACACATTTATGGAAAAGTATTTTTACGAGGCTGTGAACCCTGAACTTCGAGTACCACAAGAAAACCGTCTGTATTTAAATGCCGAAAATATTTATGAGATTTCAAGATTAATATCAGAAGTAGAAATTGATTACTGTTTAGGCGGGTTTGGACAGGATGGACATATTGCATTTAATCAAGCAAACCGCAACCCATACGTCAATGTTACGATAGATGATATTCGCAACTCGACAGCAAGAATACAAGAAAATAATATGGACACTATAATTGCATTATCGCAGAGGAGCCTCGGCAGTGCATGGCAATTCATGCCGCCCATGTCGGTGACACTTGGTGCAAAAGAGTGTCTAAAGGCGAAAAAAATAAGGGTGTATTCTGCTACCGGCGCGTGGAAACAAACCGCCTTAAGAGTAGCGCTTTTTTCCGAAATAACCGCAGAATATCCTATTACTTTATTACAGGAGCACAGCGATTCGATGATTACAACCACCGTTGATACTGCAATACACCCGATAAGTGAAAACCCTCAATGGGAATTTAAAGCTGTGCACGGCGGAAACTAAATACAGTGAAGGGTACAATATTATGTTTAATAAGGTTATCGGTACAGGAGGGATTGGAAAGGGTCTGATTTTTCACAGCGAGATAAACGAAACATTAGGGCGTAATGAATCCCGACTTGTAAATCTTAGTGATGCGAAGGATTATTGCAAACAGCATATAGTGTTACACTATATAGCACGCCTGTGCCCTGAAATAGATGTGCTACCGATAGGTGCAGTAGGCAATGATGCATATGGTTTACAACTTATAAAGGATATGCAATGCTCCGGCATGGACACAAGGCATGTGTTGGTCGAAGATGGACATGATACAATGTTAAGCATATGCCTACAGTACCCTAACAAGGATGGCTGTAATTTTTCGGTATCCAATAGCGCTATGGAATGTGTCACGCCTGAGTATATTAAAAGGTGTGTCGAGTCAGAAAACATTGATTCAAGAACTATTGCGGTAGCACTACCGGAAGCATCAATACAAAGCAGATTCACCTTGCTTTACGAAGCGAAAAAAAGAGCGGCATTTTGCGTTTCCTCGGTGGCCGAAAGTGAAGTAACAAGTTTTTTGCAAACCGAGCTGCACGAATATTGTGACCTATTAGCTATAAATCAAGCAGAGGCTCTTGCGTTTGCTAAAGCCGGCAGTATTAACTATGATACAACAAAACCAAATATAAAGCAGATTACACTATCGGTATATAAAATGTTATCGGTGCGAAACAGTGAACTTAAATTAATGGTTACGGATGGCAAATATGGGGGCTACAGTGTAAAGAACTCTTTAGTGGAACATGTCTGTGCAGTAGATGTTCCGGTAATAAACACCACCGGAGCCGGTGATGCCTGCCTAGGTGGTACCATATCCGGATTGATAAACGGTCTGCCTTTGCAATCAATAACCGGCGACGATGAACATTACACACAAGGCGAACGTTGTACAAATGCAGTGCATCTTGGCATGGCTTGCTCAGGGTTAGCAATATCAACAAAAGATAGTATCGTGGCAGACATATCTCTACAAGGCTTAAAACTTAATAATTATATGTCAACAATATAATTATTAAAAAACACATACATAATTGGGTGAAACCAACTGTATGTGTTTTTTGTTGATTAGTATCATCTCTGCTGGTTATTATTAACATTTATTCGGCACATCATCTTCAATTACCTATACAGGAAATTTAATTCTTTAACCGCTACAACTAGTGCTCACTGGTTAATAAATTTGAGCAACACCTTAATTTGACAAAAAGAATAACGGCTAGTATAAATTCATAAAGCGAACATAATCTATACAAAGTAAAACTGGCACTATCAATTATTTTGATAGTGCCAGTTGGGTTCTTTATAGGTAGCTGTATATCAGCGCCGTGTAGATTGGTTTAGTATTAAAAATTAACAATACTTCTCCAATAACGAGAAAAGGTAAAATCTATAAACTCATCTTTATCGGTGGTGGGGTTAACTTTAAGGTAAAAAAACGCTCCATCAACTATATGTCTAAAGTTATACAAAAACGCATTATAATTATAAAAATCAATTTCACCATCCTGTTGTGCTTTTAATATAAAGTTTTTTACATAGTCGGATTTTTCTTTCTCTATAAAGTTTGTACAGTTTCTTACTGCCGGCATCTGAGAATACATGCCAAGAAAGGTCTTTTTATTAGGGTTTTCTAAATACCAGTTTATCGATGACTTGAAATAGGTATAGATAAATGTTCTTACCGAAGTCATACCAAGAACCGAGTAATAAATAGCATCAAACATCTCAACTTTAATATCGGTATAAAGTGCTATTAATATATCGTCTTTTGTCGCAAAGTGATGAAACAACGATCCATTAGATATATCTGCTTTTTCTATAATCATCTTTGTCGATGTGCCATGTACTCCATGTTCTATAAGCAAATCCAGTGCTGACTCTTTTATTTTATCCTTTACATTCATTAACCTACCCCTTAAACCGACCAACCAGAGTGTTACTCCTATATTTTATATGATTTATAGAAAAAAGTCAATATAAATTATAAATTTTAGAGTGTTGACTTAACGTTTTTTGTGTGGTACAATTTCAAGGTAAAGTTCTGGTTGCTTTGAAACACCACCTAGAACCGGTCGTAATTTGAATTTGTTATAACAAGGAAAGGATGTAACCAATGAAAAGCACAAATATTAAAAACATAATCTTATGCGCGATATTCATTGCAATCGGAATCATTCTACCATTTTTCACCGGACAGGTTCCCGAAATTGGAAATGCACTACTACCTATGCATCTACCGGTACTTTTATGTGGTATAATATGTGGCCCTAGATACGGTGCATTGGTTGGTTTTATAACCCCGATAATGCGAAGCCTGATGTTTGGTATGCCGCCAATATTCCCAACAGCTACAGCAATGGCATTTGAACTTGCAGCATACGCTATTGTAATAGGAATTGTATACAACCTACTTAAAGGCAAGCGATTTCAAACATATATTGCACTAATATCAAGTATGATCTGCGGAAGAATTGTATGGGGTGCTGTCACCTTTGTTCTACTTGGAGTTTCCGGCAGTGCATTTAGCTTCGAGGCATTTTTAGCCGGTGCAATCCTGTCTGCTATTCCCGGAATCATATTACAACTAATCCTTGTCCCGCTTATAATTATAGTGTTAAAAAGCGCTAAGGTGTTTGAGCCATCAGGTGCTGATAAGCCTATTAAAGTTAGCGATAATACAGCTTCTATATAAATCAACTTAATATTACAAAAGGATAAACAATGGAAACCTTAAGCGATATAGTTAAAAATCACATAAACAATTACCCACTTATAACTGCTGTTGATTTACTAAAGTTAATATATCAAAATGTATTTGGCCCTGGCCACCTTATTAACGACATTGAGAAAAGCTACAACTTTTTAGAAACCGAACTAAGCACACTTCAAAGTTTTGAACAGGACTATATCGAGCATATAGGTGGCGGATATTGCAGATTAAATTTACAGATTATTAAGGATGAATATCTGTCAATTGATACATTGCATAGGTTATTCTTACTATCTGCAAAAGAGAGGGCTGTCGATTTAACCAGGTTTGAAAACAAAGTATCCGAATGCAAAGATTTTTTAATCAACAATAATTACCAGGATTTAGCACAAGAATTACAGGGTTCTATCAACGAGCAAGATAGTCTTACCCCTTTTAGCCACAGCCAACAATATAAGCAAGCATACTCCCCCGCTTACAGGGTTGTAAAAAAAGAGTATTGTGAATTTTTGCCATTGTTATCAAAAATTGACGAGGCTGTTCGTAACAATAACAGCTATATCGTAGCTATCGACGGACATTGTGGCGGCGGAAAAACAACTTTGGCACTTTTGCTAAAGGAGATATATAGTTGTGAATTGATTTCGATGGATCACTTTTTCTTAAGACCCCATCAACGAACAAAAGAAAGACTTCAAGAAGTTGGCGGCAACATTGATTACGATAGATTTAATAACGAGGTAACCTGTAATATTAATAAGGGAAACGAATTTAGTTATCAAGAATATCAATGCTCCGCTGGTGATTTTGTTGGAAACATAAAGATCTCCGACAACAAACTAAAGGTCGTTGTCGGGACATATTCTATGCACCCCAAGTTTGGCAACATTTACAACACTAAGGTTTTTATAACCGTTTCAAATGAGGAGCAGCTAAGGCGTATAAAGATACGAAACGGCACCGATATGCTAAAGGTGTTTAAAGAAACATACATTCCGATGGAGAATGAATATTTTAAAACATTTTTAATTAAAGAGCAATCGGATTTTGTCTTTGATACAACATTTTCAAGATAGGTATTATCGTATTGTTTTTTAGTATTAATAATATGATAAAATGATTATTTGAATGATTTTTTAAGAATGGCGATAACATCTTCCATCGCAAGGGACTTTCTGTCAAGGGCAAACAGCCCACCCATATCACTAAAGGCATGTTCTGCATACTTAGTAAACATATCTTCACTAACTCCGTAATCGCTCATCTTAAGCGTATCTACATGACATGCTTTTTGTAGTTGCTCTAATGCTTTTACAATATCGCCGTCCTTATTGCCAAGAGCTTTAGCCATAGCGGTTGTTCTTTCAGGGCAAACTTTAGCAAAGGTCTCATAGTATGCAAGTGAGAGCATGATTAGTCCTGCACCATGAGGTAAATCGTGATGGAATCCCGATAGTGCATGTTCAATCGAATGTTCTGACGTACAAGATGATAAGCTTTCAACAAAACCTGAATAGGTATTTGCAAGCGCTACATAGGAGCGCGCCTCCATGTTGTTTGGTTCGTTTACTGCCTTTTCCAAATACTCGCCTATCAGCCTTATCGACTCCAGAGCAAACATATCGCTCATCGGTGTTGCGATGTTCGCAATGTAACCCTCAAGAGCGTGAAACAATGCATCAAACCCTTGATATGCTGTAAGGTGGGGCGGCACTGAAACCATAAGCTTAGGATCTACAATTGATAACATCGGAAATGTTGAATCAAAGTTGCCAAACCCAATTTTCTCACAGCCATTCGTAATAACCATCCAAGGATCTGCCTCGGTACCTGTACCTGCTGTCGTTGTGATTGCAACCACCGGCAGTGGGGCAACTTCTATAGGCTTTCCTTTACCGGTGCCGCCTGATACATAATCCCAAAAATCGCCACTGTTTGTGCACATTATCGCAATGGCTTTTGCTGCATCAAGCGAGGACCCTCCGCCTAGGCCAACAACAAAGGTACAACCGTTATCACGGGCAATTTTTGAAGCTTCACGAACTGATTCAACATTAGGATTTGGCTCCACTTTATCATAAACTACAGTAGCATGCCCTCCAACCTCTAGTAGGTCACAAACCTGCTTTACATACCCAAGTTTTGTTGTGGATGTTCCACCTGTTATTAAAAGAGCTTTTCCTTGCGGTAGTTTAGCTGTTGCTAAGTTATCTAATGCACCCTCACCAAAATGTATTTTTGTTGGCATAAAATAGGTAAAATTCATAACTTCTCCTTTTGTTGGTATTGTATCTGCATGTAGCAAAGTTTTATTTAATAATTATTGTACTATTTACGAATGTGTCTTGTCAATAAGGCACATTTTTTTCAGTATTAGTAAATCATTCTTTTAGTCATCCCACCATCAACAACAATATTTGCACCATTTATAAAGTCATTTGCTTCATCAGCTAAGAATAGACATACATTTGAAATATCACGTGGTCTTCCAACTCTGTTAGAGGGGTGTATGTTGTGATCTCTTTGCTCAAGTTCTTTCCAATAACCTACATGAATAAACCCAGGGCTGATTGCATTAACGGTAATCGGTGTTCCTCTAAGGGAAACGCACAACGAGTTGGTAAGCGAAACAATCCCACCTTTACTCATGCCATAAAGCTCCCAATTCTCCATATTCTGATACCATCTTGTCGAGGCAATATTAATAATTCTACCATACGCCTCACCCTGATTTAGCTCGATGAATTTTTTTGAACAAAGAAATGCTCCTCGCAGGTTTGTATCTAAAACTTTATCGTACTCCTCGATTGTTACATCTACTATATCTTTTACAAACATTGCAACCGCACCATTATTGATTAATACATGTATCTTTCCATATCTTTCTTTTATTATTTCAAAGGTTTCTTCAATTGAGCTTGGTTCAGATAAATCAGTTTTTAAATAATCAACATACTCCTCTTTATTCTCAATGATATCAAGCACCACAACCTTATATCCTTTGTTGGCAAATTGCTCTGCCATATCAAAACCAAGACCATTTGCTCCACCTGTAATAACGCAAACTTTCATATATGTTCTCCCTTTTTATTTTTGATTATGTCATGATTGCTATTAACCTTTAATGATGATGTACCTTATTGGCACTTTTTCGACCGATGAACCCATACCAGAAAACTCTGCATAGGTACAACAACACTTGAAACCTATTGCGTATCTGCTAGCACAATCCACTAAGGTATGAAATTAGCATAGCTGTACATTTTCAAAGTCTTTAACTTAATCTTTCCAAATAGATAATAAGTGTATCCTTGAAAAACTTTTCAAAATCAGGTGTAACGTACCCCGTTTCCGATAATTTTATAGCTTCTTTTTGAAGCTCACTTTCTTCACTCATAGGGCAAATACCACTTGCAAAACTTAGGCAGAAAATTAAAAAATTATAGATTTGTTCGTCACTTGATTTTATATAAACAGACTTCAAAGCATTCGCAAGTATGGTTTGCTGTCTAATTACTTCACGCTTAAAATCAGCCAAAGCTTCCACCGATACATTTTTCTCAATTATAGAGTAAAGCACTGTGTATAAATGAATAAACTCACAAACCTCAATAAAGCTTTCTGCAAATGCAGTAGCTACAAATACATTATCCTTTTTTTGCTCACTATTAAGTTTCCCCTTAAAGCATAAAATAAATCGCTCAAGGTAAATAGCGGTAAGTTTTAGCATTATCTCTTCTTTTGTTTTGAAATAAGAATAGATTGTTGGCCTTGTGAATTTAGTTCTTTCAGAAATTTTACTAAATGTCACCTCCTCAAAACCATATTCTTCATATAACGCTATTGCAGATTTTATAATATCAGCTTCCCTCTGCTCAAATTGTTCTTTATTTCTAGCTCTCCTGAATTCCATTTTATTGCACCCCGCATGTTACTCTAGGCCATAATTGCACCTCGCTTATTAGTTTATACACAGTATAACATATTATTTACAACTTGTAAATAAATTTCACAAAAATACTTGACACCTTGTAAATTATGTGCTATCATCTCAATAACAAACAAGTTGTAAATTATTTCAGGAGTTTAAAAATGAGTAAAGTTGTGTTAATTACAGGAGCAAGTGCTGGCTTTGGAAATCTTGCAGCTAGAGAATTATTAAAGCAAGGTCATACAGTGTATGCAGTAGCAAGAAGGCTTGAAAAAATGTGTGATATTGAAAAACTCGGTGCAAAAGTCTATAAAATGGATGTAACGTCTGATGAAGATGTTGATACAGTTGTAGCAGACATAATTAAAAACGAGGGTAAAATTGATGTCCTCGTAAATAATGCAGGTTATGGTGGGTACGGAATGGTAGAAGCTGTTTCCCTCAGTGAAGCACAGCACCAATTCGATGCAAATGTTTTTGGTTTAGCTCGGGTTACAAAAGCTGTCTTGCCACATATGAGAAGTAAAAACAGTGGAACTATTATCAATATGTCATCGGTTGTGGGTAAAGTGCCATCACCAATGATTGGTTGGTATGGAGCATCAAAACACGCGGTTGAAGCCTTAAGTGATGCTTTAAGGGCTGAGGTTAAAGGGTTTGGAATTAAAGTCGCAATTATAGAGCCTGGTGCTATGGCTACCGAATTTTTAGATGTTGCTTTGCAACAAATACAAACTGTTGAACATCCAGATGAATACAAAGCAAATGTATCAAACTTTGTAGATGGTTTTAAAAAGAACTACGCTAAAGCACCGGGTCCCGAAGCTGTTGTAAATGCAATATTAAAAGCTACTAACGCAAGCAACCCAAAAACAAGATACAAAGTAGGTTCAGATTGCAAAATGGCAGTAATGATGCACGGTTTATTATCCGACAAGGCAATGGATAATGTTATGCGAATGATGTTCAATTTAAAGTAAACATCATTAACAGAAATCTAAACATCACTTGAATGTTAAATAAAAAGAAATAACTTAAAGGAGAACGGACAATGGAAGTCAAAATCTTAGAAGAAATATTAGGTAAAGCTGGTATTTATGGTGGGGCATTTGATAAAAAAACAGGTAAACTTGTATATATGAGTCCTATGTTACAAGAATATTTTAAAGATGCAAAAATTGGTGATGATTATAAAACAGCTATCCCTGTACATGGATTATTTGGTGATGGAAGTGAAAATCAAAAAGCGTTAATGTTTGATCCTTGCGAAAATGGTATGTGGTTTAATAACTTCACAACGACTATGACTACAGAAGATGGAAATGAAATTGTTCTTATATACGCCATCCCTACCACAATGCCAGATGATTTTATGATTGTTAAAACGGAGAAAATTTAATTTATGAATACCAATCCAAATGAAAAAGAATTATTAAGAACGAACTTATCGAAAAGCGATATGAATACCTATAGATTTTTAGTTTTAATATTCTCAGCGTTATTATTTACAACAGCATATTTTGTACCTATCGTTGTTATCACCTAGATACTTGTCTCTATGGGGGTAATGAGTGTAGCATACTTTATATGGTTTTCTGCAAAATGCAGTAGCACTTACTTAGTGCTTACTAACAAACGAGTTTACGGTTTAATACCGAGGACATTTATCCTAAGCAGATAGATTTTCCTATTAACACAATCAATAAAGTAACTATATTGAAAGTTTTAGGAGTAGAGGATTTGCAAATGGCAACTACAGATAAAAAGCGCTCTTGTATCACAGGTATAACTAATGCAGATGAAATTGCAAAAAGAGTAAAGGAGTTGTCAAACCAATTTAATTAATCACAAAAGCAGATAGCCTATCAAAAATTGGTTATCTGCTTTTCATTATCCTTGTACAGCCATATTCTGCATAACGTAGTAAGATACAGTATTTTTGTGTGACCTTAGTAATTTTAAATATGAACTACTTGACAAAAGCATAAAAAAAACATACAATATACCAGTGGTATATACCACCGGTATATTAGTTTAGTGTAAGGAAATATATTAATGGTAAATTATAGCGAAACAAAACTTAAAATACTAGAAATCGGAAAAACCGAATTTTTAAAGCATGGTTATAAAGATGCTTCACTTCGACAAATCGTCGCTAAAGCCGGTTTTACGAAGGGAGCTTTTTATGGTTATTACAAGGATAAAGCATCCCTTTTTTATGATTTAACAGACCCGTGCGCTGAAACATTTTTAGAAAATTTTAAAAATGCACAGTCTACTTTTTTTAATTTAATAGGCACAGATGAAACGGCAAACTCCAACTCACGCTCGGCGCAATATCTGTACGGATTCGTAGAATATATTTACGAAAATCACGATGCCTTTAAATTAATTTTATGTAAGAGTTCCGGCACAAAACACGAAAACTTTGTACATGAATTAGTTGAACTGCAGGTTGATAAAACACTTTTATATCACGAAGAATTAAAAAAAATCGGTAAGCTTCAAGGAAATATTGACAGAGATCTATTTCATATATTTACTTCTGCATACCATGAAAGCCTTTTTGAAATAATTAGGCATGATATAAAAAAAGAAGATGCCCTAGGCTATATTGAAAAAATCTCTAACTTCTTTACTGCCGGATTTGAAAGAGTTGTAAAATATCTTTAAAACCAGCGTTAGCTTTATAATTATTAAACCGAGGTTATATATGGATACAAAAATGCAAACAAGAGACTACATTTCAAGCGGAATACTATCACTTATCTTCATGGCAGCAACTTTTATTGTAGGTGCGGTGACACAGGCTATCCCTGCAACATTTCTACTTATGCCTATGTTTGTGGCAATTTTCACAGGGCCAATATTCATGCTTTATATAGCCAAAATCCCTAAGAGAGGTGCTATAACAATTCTTGGATTAATTTCGGGTATAATTTCATTTATTGGTGGAATGTTTTGGATGATGGCTGCTTTTTTTGTAGTTTTAGGTATAGTAGCAGATTTTATATGTTCTATCGGAAACTTTAAGTCATTTAAATGTAATTTATTAGGCTTTGCAATTTTTGCTGTATCCCCATCAGGCGGTCATGTAGCCATGTTTTTCTTACAGTCACAGTTTGGTGAATTCATGTCATCAAAAGGCGATGTTTCAATGTACGAAGGTGGAATAAATTTCGTGGCGCAAAATTGGTGGGCAGCTGTGCTGATTATTGTTGGTTCCATGGTTTGCGGTGTTGTTGGAGGTCTAATTGGAAAAGCAATGATGAAAAAACATTTTGAAAGAGCGGGGATTGCTTAGATGAGGCTAGACCCCCGAACAAAACTTATAATACTTAGCTTTACCTCTATCGCAATATTTTTTGTAGAAGTAATATGGATAGAATGTGCTTTGGTAGCAATTCCATTTGTTTTGCTATTACTGTCAAAAGAATTAGCTGTAGCGATAAAGCAAGCTTTATTATACATTGCACTTTTAATTGCCGGTACTATATTAGCGCCCATTTTGCCAACAAGTGTAGGAAGTGTTGTTTTTGTTTTTAGTATTTATTTAAGAAAACTTGTACCTGCTTTTATGCTGTGTACATTACTTGTTAAAACAACAAAGGTGAGTGAATTCTTAGCAGCAATAGGACGCCTTAATCTGCCAAAAGGTTTTACAATTGCACTTTCTATCACACTGCGCTACATTCCCACTTTAGGTGAAGAATATCATTCAATAAAAGATGCAATGATGTTAAGAGGCATTGCTACAAGCTTTTTAGGTGTAGTATTACATCCAATAAAAAGCATGGAGTATGTATATGTTCCAATTCTCACCTCTGCAACCAAAATAGCAGACGAAATCACATGCGCAGCAATAACAAGAGGGATTGAGAAAATAGGCAGACGAACTTGCATAACAAAAATCTCCTTTACAATTTGCGACACAGTTGTAATTGCAACCTATATTATTACAGCCGTTATTGCTATCTTCTCCATGTTAGGGGTATCCGAATGATAAAAATATCGAATGTAAACTTTACCTACAAAAATCAAGATAAAAACGGACTTTTTAATGTATCGCTACATATAAAACAAGGTGAATGTATGCTTCTTTGTGGTGCAAGCGGGTGTGGTAAAACCACTATCACAAGGTTGATAAGCGGGTTAATCCCCCATTTTTACGAGGGTGCGCTTACCGGAAACATTGTAGTTTGTGGCAAGAAAACCAAGGATACTGACATGGCTACACTTTCAGACTATGTAGGAAGTGTTTTTCAAAACCCAAGAACGCAGTTTTTTAACACCGACACAGACAGCGAAATTGTTTTCGGGCTTGAAAACAGAGGGATACCAAGGGGTGAGCTTGAAAAATGTTTAAAGGCAAACGCACAAGAACTTAATATACAAAACCTTCTTGGACGTAGTATATTCGAACTTTCTGGCGGGGAAAAGCAAAAAATCGCCTTTGCTTCTGTCTATGCCTCAAGCCCTAATATACTTGTACTTGACGAACCCTCTTCAAATCTTGATAAAACCGCAATAAAAGAATTGGGTGAATTTATAAAAAAAGCAAAAGCGAATGGTAAAACAATAGTTATTGCTGAACACAGACTATGGTATCTCATGGATATTGTAGACAAGGTAGTATACATGGAAAAAGGTACAATAAAAAACGAGTATACAACAGCTGATTTTTTAGCAGTTGAAAAAAGGAATATTTCCAGTATGGGGCTTAGGGTAAGGCGATTGTCCGAAATTGATAATTTACTTAACACCCATAATCTACAGGCAAACAAACTTGAGATAAAAAATTTATCTGTCTGTATTGATAAAACAGAGATATTAAAAAACATTAATTTTTCTGTCAATGGTGGTGAATTTATCGCAATCATGGGCGAGAATGGCTCAGGAAAAACAACATTAGCAAGGACATTGTGTGGTTTAAACAAAACCTACAATGCAGAGATATACTTAAACGGCAAGAAACAATCTCGAAAAGAGCTTATGAAAAGTTCCTATATGGTAATGCAGGATGTAAACCACCAGCTTTTTAGCGAAAGTGTTCTTGGCGAGTGTAAAATCGGTTTGAAAACGGTAGACGCAGATGTGATAGAAACATGCCTTAAATCGCTTGATTTATGGAAGTATAAAGATAGACATCCTGTATCACTTTCGGGTGGGCAAAAACAACGGGTAGCCGTAGCTATAAGCCGTGTTACAAAGAAAAACATTCTTGTTTTCGATGAACCCACGAGCGGGCTTGACCTAAAAAGCATGAGTGAAGTTTGCACACTTATAAAATCTATTGCAAACGAAACAAAGATAATATTAATTATTACCCATGACGATGAGTTTGTTTCAAAGCTATGCACAAGAATCATAAAGATAAAAAACGGTAAAATCATTAAAGATCTAAAGGGCTGTTCACACAAGGAGCAGTTGGAAAATCAAGAACATTAAGGAGAATTTAAAATGAAAAACAATAAAGAAAAAATCAATGTACGTGACATAATAACACTTGCAATTTCATATGTTGTAATGTTTGTTATATATGCAGTTGTGGGTGTTCCCCTATCTGCAAGCGTCTATGGGCACTTATTTATACTATCTATCAGCGCCTTAATTTGGGGTTCAATATTTATATTTTTATATACAAGAATAAATAAAAACGGGGTCTGCTTAAGTATAGGCATTTTAATGGCATTATCAAATTTAATTAATTTTTGGGCGATATCACTGGTAATCTTCATTGGTGCAATAATTGCAGAAATGCTTTGGAGAAAACTCGACAAAAAGAAGTTTTCAACGATGCTAATATGCTTTACTGTTCAGATTGTTTCATGGTTTGCAGGAATGGTATTGCCACTTATTATTATGACAGATACATATGTTAATACATTTGTTGGTTATGAAGAAATATACATGGGTATGGCAGACATGATTATGGGGCCAATGCTTATAGTCTACCTTGTAGCAACTATTGTTGGTTGTATTGTTGGATTGTTTATCGGTAAGGCTGTAATGAAAAAGCATTTTATAAAAGCCGGCATAGTATAAATGTCGAAGCTAATGATCACTTTAGATCCTCGAATTAAACTACTTATAGCAACTATTTATATATCGTCGGCATATTTTATACAAAGTACTGTTGCGCTACTGTATCTATTCGTGCTAATAGGCATTTTACACCTATTGCAAAAATCATACAAAGTTGCATTAAGGGTAATTATTATTTTCACTTTTTTTGAGCTATTAAAATATTTTCTTAGCTTTGTTTCAAACAATAATATTACTATACCTATTTCATATATGCTTTTCTTTCTCCAAAGAACTTCGGTAGCATTTTTTATGCTAGGCTGGCTAACTGGAAAATTAAATATAAGTAGATTAATTTCATCATTGCAATCAATGAAACTACCTACAAGTATTGTGGTGGCACTTGCTGTAATTTTTCGTTTTACACCAACTGTTAAATCAGAATTCGCCCTGATAAAAAACACCATGAAACTGCGTGGCGTGGGAATAAACGTAAAGAACATAATTATACATCCAATAAAAACAACAGAGTATGCTTTTATTCCGTTGTTTATTCGCAGCATAAAAATTGCTGACGAAATATCTGTTTCTGCTATAACAAGAGGACTTGGACTTGATAAGCAACGCTCATGTTATGAACCTGTTACGCTAGGTCTGTTGGATGTGATTTCAGCTTTGACCTTTATAATGTTTTTGACACCGGCCTTTTTTGCTTTTTAGGATATTTAAAGGAATTTTATGATTGAAATTAATAACGTAACTTTTAAATATAGTGATTGTGCTGAAAACGCAATCGAAAACTTTAGTCTTTCGGTAGCTAAGGGTGAATTTATTGTATTAGCAGGTGCTTCGGGTTGTGGAAAGACAACTGTTACAAGGCTGATAAATAAACTTATACCGGAATTTTATGAGGGCGAATTCAATGGAAGTGTAAAAGTAGACAGTAAAAATCTAAAAGATGTAGAAATAGATAGCTTGGCAGGGGTCGTAGGTTCTGTGTTTCAAGATCCACGCTCTCAATTCTTTGCAACCCAAACTACCGCAGAAATTGCATTTTCTTGTGAAAATCTAAATATAAAATCAGACGAAATAAAAAAGCGGGTCAACAATGCTGTAGAAGAGCTGAACTTGCAACACCTAACAGGTAAAAGTATATTCGAGTTATCAAGCGGAGAAAAGCAAAGTATTGCTATTGCTTCGGTGTACACACTTCTTCCTAAAGTATTAGTATTAGACGAGCCGTCCTCAAACCTAGATATGAAAGCTATTGTTAACCTTCGTAAAACACTGGCACTGCTAAAGGAAAAAGGTGTTACCATAGTTATATCAGAACATCGTTTAAGCTATTTAAATAAACTTGCAGACAGGGTTATTGTGTTTGATAACGGTCGATATAAATGTGAGTTTTTGGGTAATGAATTTTATGAAATGACAAATAGCCAGGTGAACACCATGGGATTGCGCTCATTAAATATAAGCAAGGTAAAATCATCTAAAAATCATATAGCGAAAGAGGCAACTTCAGTCTTGCTAAAAGATATAAACTTTTTCTTTGACAAAAAAACATATATACTTAATAATATTAATTTAACTATAAAGCAAGGTAGTGTTGTAGGCTTAATAGGCAAAAATGGGGCCGGCAAAAGTACTTTGATGGATATAATTTGCGGTTTAAAAAAACAAAGATGTGGCGAGGTGTATTTTAAATCGCAAAAGGTTACGTCAAACAAGAGATGTGAAAACAGCTATCTTGTAATGCAAAACAGTGATTGCCAACTATTCACCGAGCGTGTGGAAAAAGAATTATTCTTAGGTAAAAAAATTACCGATGATAATAAAAAAGAAGGTGCTAAAACACTACTGAATTTGGGCCTTGATAATTTATCTAACAGGCATCCTGCATCACTTTCAGGTGGACAAAAACAGCGGCTTGCAATAGCACTTTCTTATTTTAAGAAGACTCAAATCATCTGTATGGACGAGCCGACAAGCGGACTCGATTATAATAATATGATGAATGTTGTAAAGTTTACCGACGAACTGGCAAGCTACAACCATACACTTCTTATTGCCTCTCATGATTATGAATTTTTGGTAGGCGCATGTTCCCATATATGCTTTTTAGACGATGGCGAAATAAAAGAGTATTTTAAATTAAATAACAATACATTACCAAGATTATTAAACCTTTTGTTTAATGGCTAGGTAATCAATCGGCATTATCCAGACACTGCAAATCATCTAGCATTAACTGGCATTCGGGAATTAATTAAATTTTATCAAGCAACTAAATCAAGCTAAAAATCGCAGAAATAGCAACATATATTTATAATAACCCATAGGTTGTTTAGCAGCTTGGATTAACGCATTTATTAATATAGTCCACTGTAATATCAATATACCGGTCACAGTTTACCATCAGCGCGAGATGGCCGCCTGTTAGGTCGGTTATGATTGTCGGATTTGGCATAAGCTCGATGAGAGCCTGTTTTACACCATCACTGAAGGTTTTATCGTCATCCGATAACATCAATAAAACCTTATTGTCAAGATATAAAAACTCGGTGCGTTTCATGCCGTTATGGCTTTCCATGTCAATAAGTAGATTTAGCATGTGCAGTTCATACGGCTTTGTGAGCTTCTCCTCCATTATGTCACACAGTTCACGCAGGAGCTGTCTTTCAGACTCACTAAAATCCAATGCATATTTTTTAAACACTGCGCCGCTTATCTGCTTTTTTAATGCCGAAAGTGGGAGGAGTTTCAACATTTTCTTGGCCTTACTCGTGCTTTTGAGCATTGCTTTTAGTGAAGCGTAGGCTTCCTTGCTCATGTCCGCTGAAAGGCATCCGGTGTTTGATAAAATTAACCCCTTTGTCACCCCGGGGTATTTTTGCGCCATAAGCTGTGCAACAAAGCCACCTAGTGACTGTCCTATAAACCAGGCTTTAATGTTAAGCTGGGTCAGCAGCTTTGCAATCGCCGCCGCAAGCTTTTCAGTTGTATTGTAATCTATGCAGTAATCAAATGTTATCACCGAGAAATATTTTGCAAATTCATCAAAATGAGTGTAAAATAAATCGGACATCCCAATACCGCCGACAAGCAAAACCACAGTCTCGGTTGAATTTTCGTTTTTATAATATCTGTAGCTGAATTTGCCACCGTCAATATTTTCGGTAGTTAGTGGATATTTTTTGCAATACTGCTTAAATGCTTTCATAATCTATTATTCCTTTCCAGCGTTAGTTGCAACAAACCAACCTCAATATAGTTTAACATAAAACCGACAGTTTAACAATAGAAATAATTAAATTTATTTAATTAGTATTGACAAACCAAAAAAAGTGTGTTATCCTCAAATAACACTGTTATTCGAGGTGTTTGTTATGCTAATTCTAGATGCTTTGACCGACAAAATTTTAATAACCGCAAAACAGGAATTTTTAAAAAACGGCTTTGAAAAGGCAAGCATGAGGGTTATCGCAAAAAACGCCGGCGTTACAACGGGTGCTTTGTACACAAGGTTTACAAATAAAGATGAGCTTTTCACCACCCTTGTAAAACCTTTTTCCGAGGAGTTTATCAGAATAGACACCGAGTGGAAAATTTCGCCCGCCGAACT